>CAZPDV010000199.1:0-4309 GCA_964585355.1 uncultured Aliiroseovarius sp. | reverse complement strand
AATTTCGGCCATCAAAAGGGGATTTGCCGGCAAGAGCCCCGCTTTTCGGGCCTTTCCGCCGGGCGATTGTTTCGCAACAGGCAACAACAGAGGGGCGATCCGCAAGTCACAATTGGCACCGGAAAAAAACAAATTGTGGCAAAATATTAACCTTGATTTGTTTTCAAATTGGCACAAATCCCGCCCGCCTTGCACGATCTTGCCAAGGCGGAAACAGTGGAATTTCATAAAACCCGAATCACTTCAGCGCCAATCCGCTGCGCCCGGCTCCGGCACCACCGCGCCGGGGTTCATGATGCCCGCCGGGTCCAGCGCCGCCTTGATCGCGCGCATCGCCGCCAGATGCGCCGGGTCGCCAAACCGCGCAAGCTCCGCCCGCTTGAGCCGGCCAATGCCGTGCTCGGCGGAAAACGAACCGCCATATTCCACCACCAGCCCATAGACCGCGGCCCGCACCGCTTCGCGCAGCCCGGCAAACGCGGCCGCGCGCCGGCCCTTGGGCGGAAACACGTTGTAATGCAGGTTGCCATCACCCAGATGCCCGAACGCATTGATCCTGAGCGGCCCCAACGCGGCAATCCGCGCCCCGGCCCGGTCCAGGAATTCCGGGATCGCCGACAGCGGCAGCGCAATGTCGTGGCTGCTGATCGACCCGATCCGCTTGTTGGCCTCGGGGATCTGCTCGCGCATGGCCCACAGCGCCTGCCGCTGCGCCTCGGACCGCGCCAGCACCCCGTCCGTGACCAGCCCAGGCTCCAGCGCCCCGGCAAACAGCCGCTCCAGCGCCGCATCCGCATCCTCGTGGCGCCCCAGCCCCAGCTCGATCAGCACCGCCCAGTCGGGCAGCCCCTCGAACGGCGCCCGCGCCGGGCAGCCGGTCTCGGCCAGAAACCCCATGCCGGTGCCACCGATCAGCTCAAAGGCGCTGATCCCCTCGCCCAACTCCTCCTGCGCCAGCGTCAACAGCGCCAGCGCCGCCGCCGGGTCCGGCACCACCAGAAGCGCGGTGGCAACCCGCGCCGGCCGGGCAAACAGCCTGAGGCTGGCGGCGGTAATCACCCCCAGCGTCCCCTCGGCACCAATCAGCAGATCGCGCAGGTCATAGCCGGTATTGTCCTTGCGCAGCCGCCTGAGCCCATGCCAGATCGACCCGTCCGGCAACACCGCCTCAAGCCCCAGGGTCAGCGCCCGCGCGGTGCCATAGCGCAGCACGTTGACCCCGCCGGCATTGGTCGAAAGCAGCCCCCCGATCCGGGCCGAGCCCTCGCTTGCCAGCGACAGCGGGAACAGCCGCCCCGCCGCCTCGGCCGCCGCCTGCACATCGGCCAGCACCGCCCCCGCCTCGGCCACCAGCACGTTTTCGCGCGGCTGCACCGCCCGCACCGCCCGCATCCGCTCCAGGGTCACGATCACCGGCGCCGGCCCCTCCGGCAGAACCTGCCCGCCCACCAGCCCGGTGCCACCGCCATAGGGCACAAGCCCCACCCGCCCGGCCAGACAGGCACGCACCAGCCGCGCCACCTCCTCGACATTCCCCGGCGCCACCACGATCCCGCCCTGGCCATGAAACAAGCCCCGCGGCTCTTCCAGGTAACGCGGCTCCAGCGCCCGAAAGGCCGCCTCCGGCAACACCGCCCTCAGCTCTGCCTCAAACCCCGCATCGGCCGCGTTCAACATGCCTGCCCTTTCATCTTTCCGAAAATACTCCGGGGGTCCGGGGGTGGAACCCCCGGCCTGCGCTAGCGGGCATCGCTGCGCCCGCGCCGGTCCGCCCGCAGATTGGCATAGAGCACATGGTTGCGCCAGCGCCCGTTGATCTGCAAATAGGCCTGCGCCACCCCTTCATACTTGAACCCCACCTTTTCCAGCACCCCGCGCGAGGCGGCGTTTTCCGGCAGGCAGCCCGCCTCCAGCCGGCTCAGATCCAGCTTGTTGAACGCATGATGCACCACCGCCTCCAGCGCCTCGCGCATATAGCCCTGCCGCGCATGTTGCTGTCCCACCCAATAGCCGGTGGTGCCGGCCTGGGCCGGGCCGCGGCGGATATTGTCCAGCGTCAGCGCCCCCAGAAGCGCCTGATCGGCGCGCCGGATCAGAAACAGCGGCAGCGCCGTGCCCTGGCTGATCGAGCGCCCGGCCCAGTAAACCCGGTTGGTAAAGGCCTTGCGGCTCAGGTGATCGTCCGACCAGGCCGGCTCCCAGGGTTGCAGAAAGTCGCGGCTGGCGCTGCGCAGGGCCACCCAGGCGCGATAATCGCCATGACGCGGCGGGCGCAGGGTCATGCGCTCGGTCTCGATGGTGACCGTCTTGCGCCCCCGCCCGAACATCACGCCACCAGCCGGGCGCGGATCGTGGCCAGGTCCGGCGCGTCGTTTTCGGGGCCATAAAGCGCCATCGCCGCCCGCCCGGCGCCGGCCAGTTCGGCGCCAAAGGCGCGCACCCGCTCCACCGTCACCGCGTCGATCCTGTCGATGGTTTCGGCCAGCGGCGGCACCCGGTTCCAGATCGCCACCAGCCGCGCCAGCCGCTCGGCCCGGCTCATGGCGCTCTCAAGCCCCATCAGCAGCCCCGATTTCATCTGCGCCCGCGCCCGCGCCACCTCGGCCTCGGTCATGTCCTGGCCCGCGCGCCTGAGCTCGTCCACCACCAGCCCGGCCAGGTCCGCCACCTGCCCGGCCGAGGTGCCGGCATAAAGGGTGATCAGCCCGGTTTCCTCAAAGGCGCCGGCCTGGGCGAAAATGGTATAGCACAAGCCGCGCTTCTCGCGCGCTTCCTGAAACAGCCGGCTCGACATGCCGCCGCCCAGGGCGCTGGCATGGACCTGCGCCACATAAAGATCGTCCGAACGATAGCCCGGCCCCTCGAGCCCGAGGGTGAAATGCACCTGCTCCAGCGCCCGCGCCTGGCGCCGCTCGCCCATGGCAAAGCGGGCCGGGACAACCGCCGGCGCCGCGCCCCGCGCCAGCCCGCCAAAGGCCGCCTCTGCCAGCCGCATGATCCGGTCGTGGTCCACCGCCCCGGCAGCGGCGACAATCAGCCGCTCGGGGCCATAATGCGCCGCCACGAACCCGGCCAGATCGTCCCGGCCAAAGCCCCGCACCCGTGCCTCGGGCCCCAGGATGCTGCGCCCCAGCGGCTGGTCGGGAAAGGCCGCCTCCTGCAGCCAGTCGAACACCACATCGTCCGGCGTATCCAGCGCCTGGCCGATCTCCTGCAGGATCACCCCGCGCTCCAGCTCGATCTCGCGCGGGTCGAACAGCGGCTCCAGCAGGATGTCGCTGAGCACGTCAAAGGCCAGCGGCACGTCGTCCTTGAGCACCCGCGCGTAATAGGCGGTCATCTCGCGCGACGTATAGGCGTTGATATAGCCGCCCACATCCTCGATCACCTCGGCGATCTCCAGCGCCGAGCGCCGGCGCGTGCCCTTGAAGGCCATATGTTCAAGAAAATGCGCAATGCCGTTCTGTTCCAGCGCCTCGTGGCGGCCGCCGGCGGTGACCCAGATGCCGATCGAGGCGCTCTCGAAGCCCGGCATGTTTTCGGTCACCACCCTGAGCCCGTTGGGCAGGGTATCGAACTGGATGCTCACCTGGACAGACGCTCCCGGATCAGGGCCTCGATGGCGTCAAGCCGGGCCGGCAGGCGGGTCAGGCGCTCCTCGGCCTCGAACTGACGGGCCAGCCTTTCGGGCAAGGCCGGGCGGCTGCCGGTGGCCTGGGCCACCGCGTCGGGGAACTTGGCCGGATGCGCGGTCGCCAGGGTCACCATCGGCGCCGCGCTTTCCTCCAGGAATTCCCGCGCCACCTTGACCCCGACCGCGCTGTGCGGGCACAGCACCTCGCCGGTTTCAAGAAAGGTCCGGCGGATGCTTTCCAAGGTCTCTTCCTCGCTGGCCCGACCCGAGGCAAAATGCGCCCGCAGCCAGCCGATCGCCCCCTGCGAGACCTGGAACCCGCCCTGCCCCAGCTCCTCCATCAGCTGCGCCACCGCGCCGCTATCGCCCTGATAGGCATAAAACAGCGCGCGTTCGAAATTGGAACTGACCTGGATATCCATGCTCGGGCTGATCGAGGGGGCCACCCGCCCCTTGGTATAGGCGCCGGTGGCAAGCGTCCGGTGCAGGATGTCGTTCTGGTTGGTGGCGATGATCAGCCGCTCTATCGGCAGGCCCATCTTGCGGGCGATCAGGCCCGCGAAAATATCGCCGAAATTGCCGGTGGGCACGGTGAAACGCACCGGGCGCAGCGGCGCCCCCAGCGCGGCGGCAGCGGTGAAGTAATAGACCACCTGCGCCAGCACCCGCGCCCAG
>CAZPDV010000198.1:0-4317 GCA_964585355.1 uncultured Aliiroseovarius sp. | reverse complement strand
ATTTCACCGGCGCTGGCGTTGAAGGAATAGGCCGGGGGCGTTGCCCCCGGACCCCCAGAGTACTTCTGGAAAGATGAAAGGAGTATGCGCAAAGGCCCGCCATGGGGCAGGCCTTTCGGAAGTGTTCGGCAGGTCTTACTTGGCCAGCGCGTCGCGGATTTCGATCAGCAGATCGACCTCGCTGGGGCCTTTGGGGGCCTCGGGGGCGGCCTCTTCCTTCTTGACGGCGGCCTCCTTGACCTTGTTGACATAGCGCACCAGCAGGAACACCACGAACGCGATGATCAGGAAGTTGATCACGGCCATGATGAACGAACCATAGGCAAAGATGGCGGCGCCGCTGTCTCGGGCATCGGCCAGGCTGGTGCCAGGTGCCACCTCGCCCGAGAGGACCAGGTACTTGTTGGTGAAATCGACCCCGCCCATGAACAGCCCGATGAACGGGTTGATCAGGTCCGCGACCAGCGACTTGACGATGGCGGTAAAGGCCGCGCCGATGATGATACCAACGGCCATGTCCATGACATTGCCCTTGGCGATGAAATCCTTGAACTCTTTGAGCATGTGTCCCTCACATTGTTAAGCGCGCCATTCTGGCTGCGCGTTCAGGCTAGCACATGCGCAGGTTTTCACAAATTGTTAAGGGGAGGATTAGCGGGACTTTCCCTCTCGCCCCGGCAGCGCGCCGGTCAGCACATAGCGCAGGATCTCGACCACCTGGCCGGGTTCGCGCGCCACGGCCAGGGCAGCGGCGTCCACCTCCTTGAGCGGGTGGTCGTGCTCGGGCGGGTGCAGCACGATCAGCGCCTTGCCCAGGGCCGCCGCATAGCCCGCGTCAAAGGCCGCGTTCCACTGGCGGTATTTCTCGCCAAAGCGGACCACCACCACGTCGGCATCGCCGATCCCCTTGCGGGTGCGGATGGCGTTGATCTGGGCGCCCTTGCGGTCATGCCAGAACGAGTCTGACTCGGGGCCGAGGATGGCCACGCCGCAATCGTCCGAGGCGGCGTGATCGGTGACCGGGGCGGAAAATTCCACCTCCAGCCCCTTGGCGCCGGCGATGATCCGGTCGCGCCAGTCGGTGTGGATTTCGCCCGAGAGATAGACTTTCAGCGCCATGTTCAGGCCCTCAGCTTGCCGCCGGTGGCCTTTTCCACCTTGGCGATGATCTTCTGGCTGACCGCTTCGATATCGGCATCGGTCAGGGTCTTGTCGCGGGGTTGCAGCCGCACCGTGATGGCAAGCGATTTCTGCCCCGCCTCGCCCAGCGCGCCGCCGGTAAATTCGTCGAACAGCCGCACCTCGTCGATCAGCGCCTTGTCGGCGCCGGCGGCGGCATTGACCAGATCCTGCGCCGCCACCTCGCGGTCAACCACGAAGGCGAAGTCACGCTCGACCGCCTGCAGGTCGCTGGCGCTCAGGGCCGGGCGGGTGGTGCCTTTGGCCCGCGGGAACGGCACCCGCGCCAGGTGCAGCGCGAAGGCCACGACCGGGCCCTTGACGCCGGCCGCCTCGATCACCCTGGGGTGCAGCTCGCCAAAGGCGCCCAGCACGTTTTTCGGCCCCAGCGACAGTTTGGCAGCGCGGCCGGGATGCCACCAGGCATTCACGTCGCGCAGATGCATGAACCTTGCCGGCGCGCCGATCTCGGCCATGAGGGAAAGCAGGTCGCCCTTGGCGTCGAACATGTCCACCGGGCGGCGGGAGCCGAAGCGGTCGCGCGGGCCGGTATGGCCGACCAGGATGCCGGTGACCATCTGCTCCATGTCCTCGGGCTCACCCCCGGAAAAGACCGGGCCGACCTCGAACAGCGCCAGGTCCATGAAGCCGCGCGCCTGGTTGCGCGCCGCCGCTGCCAGCAGGCCGGGCAGGAGCGAGGGGCGCATATGGCTCATCTCGCTGGAAATCGGGTTTTCCAGCCGGGTCGCATCGCCGCCGCCGCCAAAGCGCGCGGCACTTTCACCGTCGATGAAGCTGTAGGTGACACATTCGTTATAGCCCAGATCGGCCACCTTGCGCCGGGCGATCCCTTCGCGTTTCTGCAACGGCGTCAGCACCGGGCGCGGCACGCCATCGGTCAGGCGCGGCAGCGGCTTGCCCTTGAGCCGGCTCAGCGACGCCACCCGCGCCACCTCCTCCACCAGGTCGGCCTCGCCCTGCACGTCGGGGCGCCAGCTGGGCACATGCGCCATGTCGCCTTCGAGCCGGAAGCCCAGCGCGGTGAGGGTGCGGCGCTGCTCTTCGGCCGGGATGTCCATGCCGACCAGGCTCTGCACCCTCTCGGTATCCAGCCGATAGGCGCGGTCCACATCCGGCACCGCGCCGGCGGTGACCACGTGGCTGGGCGTGCCGCCGCACAGGTCGAGGATCATCTGCGTGGCCAGCTCCATCGCCGGGGCGTTGAACAGCGGGTCGATGCCGCGTTCGTTGCGATAGCGCGCGTCCGAGTTGATCTTGAGCGCGCGGCCGGTGCGGGCAATCTGAACCGGCTCCCACAGGGCGGCTTCGAGGAACACATCGGTGGTGCCCTCGGTCACGCCGGTGGCCAGCCCGCCCATGATCCCGGCAATGCTCTCTACCCCGTTGTCGTCGGAAATCACCACCATGCCGGGGGCAAAGCTGTATTCCTTTTCATCGAGGCCCACCAGGGTCTCGCCGCCGCTGGCCCGGTGCACGCGCAGGTCGCCCCTGATCTTGTTCGCGTCGAATACATGCAGCGGCCGGTTCATGTCATAGGTAAAGAAATTGGTGATATCGACCAGCGCCGAAATCGGGCGCAGGCCGATCGCCTTGAGCCGCTGTTGCAGCCATTGCGGGCTGGGGCCGTTCTTCACCCCGCGGATCAGCCGGCCCATGAAAAGCGGCGCCTCCTCGGCGGTGTCCGGGTCTATCGTCACCCTGATCGGGCTGTCGAATTGCCCCTCGACCCTGGCTTCGGGCATGGGCTTGAGCCGCCCCAGCCCGCGCGCCGCCAGATCGCGGGCGATGCCGCGCACGCCCAGCGCGTCGGGGCGGTTCGGGGTGATGGCGATC
Organism: uncultured Aliiroseovarius sp.; assembly: GCA_964585355.1. Lineage (GTDB taxonomy): Bacteria > Pseudomonadota > Alphaproteobacteria > Rhodobacterales > Rhodobacteraceae > JAAEUB01. The sequence goes on along the minus strand of CAZPDV010000198.1, from coordinate 1,284 downwards.
TCGATCACCGGGTCCACCTTTTCCGGCTGATGCTCGGCCAGCCAGTCGGCAAAGCTGTCGCCCACCTCGCCGGAAGGCAGCTCGATGATACCGTCATGTTCGTCGGACAGCTCCAGCTCGCGCTCACTGGCCATCATGCCGTGGCTCTCGACCCCGCGGATCTTGCCGACCTGGATGGTGGTGTCGATGCCGGGGATATAATCGCCCGGCTTGCAGACCACCACGGTGATCCCGGCCCGGGCATTGGGGGCGCCGCAGATGATCTGCCTGACGCCCTCATCGGTTTCCACTTCACAGACCCGCAGCCGGTCCGCATCCGGGTGCTTCTCGGCCGACTTCACCTTGCCGATGGTGAAATTTGCCAATGTATCAAGCGGGTTGACGACCTCTTCGACCTCAAGACCAAGGTCGGTCAGCGCCTCGGTGATTTCCTCTACGGAAGCATCCGTATCCAGGTGATCCTTCAGCCAGGAAAGTGTGAATTTCATGTTCTCGTCCAGTTCTGCCGGGGCATGTGCCTGCGTTTCCCCGCTCATACCCGATTGGTCAGGGGCGCGAAAGAGGGGAAACTCCGGCAGGCAAGGGCGGCTCCTCCGGCGGAAAATCCGCCGGCATCCCGTGGAACCGCCCCGCCTTTCGTGGTCGGGTCAGTCGGCCCAGCTGACCCCGGTCAGGTCGTTGGCCTGGGTCGGCGCATTTTCCCACAGCCCCTGCACCTTGGCATTGGCAACCCCGGTCTTGGCAAGCTGGAACAGGTAGCCATTGACGAAATCCTTGGCGATGATCGTCTCGGCCACGTGGTTGAGCGCGCGCCGCGCCATCGGGTCCGAGGTGACGGCAAGCTCGTCCATCAGGATCTGGAAGGACTTGTTGTCATACTGGAAATAATAGTCCGGCCGGGCATAGATGTTGATGTCGTTGGGCTCGGTATGGCTGACGATGGTCAGGTCGTAATCCTTGCCCTTGAACACCTGTTCAAGCCATTGCGCCCATTCCAGGTTGGTGATCTCCACATTGATGCCCACCGCCCGCAGCTGCGCGGCGACGATCTCGCCCCCGCGGCGCGCATAGGTCGGCGGCGGCAGCATCAGGCGCAGGGTGATCCCCTCGGCGCCGGCCTCGGCCAGCAGCGCCCTGGAGCGCTCGGGGTCATAGTTCGAGATCCCGGTCAGGTCGATGTAATCCGGGTTGTGCGGCGCAAAATGGGTGCCGATCGGGGTGCCATAGCCGAACATGGCGCCGTCGATGATTTCCTGCCGGTTGATGGCATGGGCAATCGCCTCG
>CAZPDV010000197.1:0-4398 GCA_964585355.1 uncultured Aliiroseovarius sp. | reverse complement strand
GCGGCAAGAAGGCCACCATGGTCATTCGCCAGAGCGAAGATGGCCGGGTGCTGACTGCGGGCGAACAGGTACAGATCGGCGGCAACGAAACCTATGTCTCGCTCTGCCGCCGCCACTGGCGCGAAGCGGTAGGGGCCGGCACCACCCCGCCGGCCTGACCCAAAACAATTCCGCTTCTTCTGTTTGAAAATATCCCGGGGGAGCGTTGAAATCCCCCGGATTTCAACGTGGGGGGCTGGCCCCCCGCGCGACGCCGACCGCGCGCGCCTCACACCGGGTTGAGCACCCCCTCGCCCGCGAAAAAGCTGCGCAGGTTCTCGACCGCCATCAGCCCCATCTCGGTGCGCACCTCAAGCGCATTGGTGCCCAGATGCGGCAGCAGGGTCACGTTTTCCATGGCGATCAGCGCCGCTGGCACCTCCGGCTCGTGCTCATAGACATCAAGCCCGGCGCCGGCAATTTCGCCCGCTTCCAGGGCCGCGATCAGCGCCGCTTCATCGACGATCTCGCCGCGCGCGATATTGACGAAAATCGCATGTGCCGGCATGGCCGCAAAACAGGCGGCCCCGATCAGGTGGCGGGTCTCGGCGCCCCCGGGCAGCGCCACCACCAGCACATCCGAACGCGCCGCCAGCGCCTCGAGTTCCGGCACCCGCTCCACCGGGAAGTCCATCTGTTTTTCCGAGCGGTTCCAGTATCTTACCTCCATTCCGAACCCACCATGCGCCCGCTTCGCAATGGCCTGGCCGATCCGCCCCATGCCGATCACGCCCAGCCGCTTGCCGCTCACATGCAGGCCCAGAAGCTGGGTCGGATGCCACCCCTTCCAGCGCCCGGCGCGCAGCATCCGCTCGCCCTCGCCGGCCCGGCGCGCGGTCATCAGGATCAGCGCCATGGCAATATCCGCGGTGGCCGCCGTAACCGCCCCCGGCGTGTTCGACACCGCCAGGTCAAGCGCCGTGGCCGCCAGCACGTCGATATGGTTGTAGCCCACCCCGAAATTGGCCAGCAGACGACAGCGCAGGGGGTCGGCGGCGGCCAGCACATCGGCGCTGAAATTGTCGCCCAGGGTCGGCACGATCGCATCGAACTGCTCCAGCGCCGCCACCATTTCCGCCGGCGTCATCGGCCCGGTCTCGGGTCGCACCACCACCTCGAAATCGGCCCGCGCCGCGGCCAGGACCGGCTCGGGCAGCGGCCGGGTGATCAGCACCCGCGCGCTCAATGCAACCGCCCCCCGTCCGGCACATCGCCATCCGGCGCCACCAGCACGATCGCGCCGCTTGCATCCGCCACCCCCAGCACCAGCACTTCCGACATGAACTTTCCGATCTGGCGCGGCGGAAAATTGACCACCGCCAGCACCGCCCGCCCGACCAGCGCATGCGGCGTGTAATGATCGGTGATCTGGGCCGAGCTTTTCTTCACCCCCAGCTCCGGCCCGAAATCCAGCCAAAGCTTGATCGCCGGCTTGCGCGCCTCCGGGTAAGGCTCGGCCCGCACCACCGTTCCCTTGCGGATATCCACCTTCAGAAAATCGTCAAACGTGATTTCGCTCATTTCCCCAACTCCCTTGCGCGTTCGGCCGCGGCATGCACGGCGCGCGCCATCAGGGGCGGCAGCCCCGCCTGCGGGTCCATCAACACCTCAAGCGCGGCCTGCGTGGTGCCGCCGGGGCTGGTCACATCGACCCGCAACTGCCCCGGGTCCCGGTCGGACGCCTCGGCCAGGGCGCCCGCCCCCGCCACCGTCGCCCGCGCCAGCTGCAAGGCCAATTCCGGCGCCAGCCCTTCCGCAACCCCGGCCGCCGCCATGGTCTCGATCAGGTGGAAAACATAGGCCGGCCCCGAACCCGACACCGCCGTGACCGCATCCATCTCGGCCTCATCCGACAGCCGCACCACCTGCCCGACCGCGCGCAACAGCGCCTCGGCCAGGCGCCAATCCGCCTCGCGCGCGCGCGCGTTCCCCATGATGGCAGTGATCCCCCGCCCCACCGCCGCCGGCGTGTTCGGCATCGCCCGGATGATCGGCGTCTCGGCCCCCAGCACCGCCTCGAACGCCGCAATCGGCGTGCCGGCAGCCACCGAAACCACCAGTGTCTTGCCCCCGCCCAGGGCCGCAAGCGCCGGCAGCGCCTCGCCCATCATCTGCGGCTTGACCGCAACCACGGCAATGGCCGGCGCCTCCGGCAGCGGCGCGTTCAGATGCACCCCCGTGGCCCTGAGCCAGTCGGACGGATTCGGCTCAAGCACCCAGACCGCCCCCGGCGCCAGCCCCTGATCGAGCCAGCCCTTGAGCATTGCCGAGCCCATCTTGCCACATCCCAGCAGCACCAGACCACGCGCTTCGACCTCTTTCATATCCATGATTTCCCCCGCTTTTTCGGCACCAGCCTACCCCCGATCCGGCCCCGTGAAAACCTCCGGCACACAAAAATGCGCGCCTTAAGAATAAAAAAACCTGTGTGTTTTAGGACTGGGGGAAATTTTCGTCGCGGACAAAGGTAATGGTATGACACTCAAGGCAAAGATCATCGGCATTGTCGGCATCATCATGCTGCTCAGCATTGCCACCATCGGCACCGCCATTTTCAAGCTGTGGCGCATGCGGCCAGAACTGACCGCCGCCGCCACCCAGGCAACCATGGTATCCGACAGCACCATCCCCCTGCTGATCACCATCAAGGATATCAAGGCCGATGTCATCCAGGTCCAAGGCTGGCTGACCGACATTTCCGCCACCCGCGGCGCCCCCGGCTTTGACGACGGCTTTGACGAGGCCGAGAATTACGCCCAGCAATTTCAACGCCACGTGAACACCGCCAGGGCGCTGGCCGCCGATCTGAACCTGACGGAAGTTACCGATGCACTCGCTGCGGTCGAGGCCGCTTTTGGCCCCTTTTATGAAGGCGGCAAGAAAATGGCCCAGGCCTATATCGACGAAGGCCCCAGCGCCGGAAATGTCCAGATGGACGCGTTCGATTGGGATGCCGAGGCCATGGCCACCGCCATGGACGACCTGATTTCGGTGGTGACCGATCATGCCGGTGCCGGGATGGAAACCCTGAAGCTGGAAGTAACCGACCTGAAAGATGACAATGCAAGGCTGATCGCCCTGCTTGCGATCCTCTCGATGGTCAGCGCCGTTATCCTGATCGGCGGCGCGGCCTATCTGGTGCGCACGGTCACCCGTGACTTCGGGAGCCTCACCAGCGATGTCGAAACGGTCATGGACGAAGAAAACGACGCGCCCCTGGCCCTCGACCCCACCCGCACCGATGAATTCGGCCCCATTGCCAAGGCGCTCGCGGCCTTCCGCGAAAACCTGGCCCATGCCAAACAGAAAGAGACCGAATTGCGCGAAGCCAAGATACGCGAAATGCAGGCGGCGCGCGAGGCCGATCAGGCCAAGGCCAGGGCCGAAGCCGAAGCGATGGCGCAACAGGCCGAAGCGGAAAGAAAGCGGCTGGAAGGTGAGCTGGAAGCCGCCAGGGAAATTTCGAAAGTCGTTGCCGCCTGCGCCGCCGGCGATTTCTCGCAAAAGCTCGACGCGGACAAGTTCAAGGGGGCGTTCGCGGAAATCGCGGTCGGCGTCAATACGATCAGCGACACCACCAATTCCGGCCTTGCCGAAATCAAGGCCGCCCTGCTCGAATTGTCCCAGGGCAACCTGACATACCGCATGAGCGGCCAGGACAGCGGCGTTTTCGCCGAAATCAGGGAAGCCCTGAACGCAACCATCGACAGCATCGCCACCTCGATCAACCAGATTGCGGAGAGCAGCAGCACGATCAACGCTTCGACCGTCGAGGTCGCGGACGCCGCCTCGGCCCTGGCCCAGCGCACCGAACGCACCGCCGCCACGCTGGAGGAAACCGCCGAAGCGATTCAGACCCTCTCGGCCCATGTCACCAACTCGGCCGAAATTTCCGCCAAGGCCGACAAGATGGCGACGGAAATCCAGGAACAGACGGTACAGGGCAAGGAGATCGTCGATGCAACCGTGGCCGCCATTCACGAAATTCACACCTCGACCGCCGCGATCAGCAAGACCATCACCCTGATCGACGACATCACCTTCCAGACCAATCTGCTGGCCCTCAATGCCGGCGTCGAAGCCGCACGCGCCGGCGAAGCCGGTCGCGGTTTTGCCGTGGTCGCCTCGGAAGTGCGCGATCTGGCCGCCCGCTCCTCGGACGCAGCCCACGAAATTGCCGCCCTGATCAGCGCCAGCCAGGAACAGGTGAACAAGGGCGTTTCCATGATTGATCAGACCGGCTCTGCCCTCAATGCAATCGCCGACGGGGTCAGCAGCATCGCCGCCCAGATCGGAGAAATTTCAAGCTCCACCGCCGAACAGGCCAACAGTATTTCCGAAATCAACCTGGCCACCAAG
>CAZPDV010000196.1:0-4402 GCA_964585355.1 uncultured Aliiroseovarius sp. | reverse complement strand
AGGCCGGCGTATTTGATCGAACTGGCGGGGGAGGCCCCCGTCCCGCCGTTGTGGCCGGATATCAGGATCACGTCGGCCTTGGCCTTGGCCACGCCGGCGGCGATGGTGCCGACGCCGGCCGCCGCCACCAGCTTCACCGTCACCTTGGCGCGGGGGTTGATCTGCTTGAGGTCGTAGATCAGCTGCGCCAGGTCCTCGATCGAATAGATGTCGTGATGCGGTGGCGGGCTGATCAGGGTGACGCCCGGCGTGGAATGACGCAGGCGCGCGATCAGCTCGGTCACCTTCAGGCCGGGCAATTGCCCGCCCTCGCCGGGCTTGGCGCCCTGGGCCACCTTGATTTCAAGCTCCTCGCACTGGTTCAGGTACTCTGCCGTCACCCCGAACCGGCCCGAGGCCACCTGCTTGATCTTGGCCGACGGGTTGTCGCCGTTGGGCTCGGGGGTGAAATGCGCCGGATCCTCGCCGCCTTCGCCCGAATCCGACTTGGCGCCGATCCGGTTCATGGCGATGTTGAGCGCCTTGTGCGCCTCGGGGCTGAGCGCGCCCAGGCTCATGCCCGGCGTGACAAAACGCTGACGAATGGCGGTGATGCTTTCCACTTCTTCCAGCTTGACCGGCTCGCCCAGTGGCTTGATATCCAGCAGATCGCGCAGATGGATCGGCGGATTGGCCCGCATCCGGGCGCTGAACTGCTTCCAGACCGAATAGCTCGCGCGCGTGCATGCCTCCTGCATCAGGTGCATGCCCTGGGCGGTCCAGGCGTGGCTTTCGCCGCCGGCGCGCGCCTTGAAAAACCCGCCGATGGGCAAAAGGTCCACCGGCTGCCGCCAGCCCTGGGCGTGGATTTCTTCAAGCTTTTTCTGAATGCCGGAAATGCCGATGCCGGAAATGCGGCTGGTCATGCCGGGGAAATATTCGGCAACCATGGCGCGGCTCAGCCCGACCGCCTCGAAATTCAGCCCGCCGCGATAGGAGGACAGCACCGAAATGCCCATCTTGGCCATGATCTTGAGCAGGCCCTGGTCGATCGCCTCGCGATAGCGGGCGGTGATCTCGGTCAGCGAGCCGTCCAGCAGGCCGCGCTCGGCCCGGTCGGCCAGGCTGTCCTCGGCCAGATAGGCGTTGACCACCGTCGCGCCGCAGCCGATCAGCACCGCAAAATAATGCGGGTCGATGGCCTCGGCCGAGCGCACGTTGAGCGAGGTAAAGGTGCGCAGGCCCTTCCTGGTCAGCCAGCTATGCACCGCCGAGGTAGCCAGGATCATCGGCATGGCGACCCGGTCCGGCCCCTGCCCGCGGTCGGACAGCACCAGGTGCCCCGCCCCCGAGCGCACCGCCTCCTCTGCCACCTTGCGGATCCGCTCCAGCGCCGCCTGCAGCGCCCCATCGCCGGCATCGGCGGCAAAGGTACAGTCGATCTCGACCATCTGCGCGTTGAAATGCCGGACCAGCTCATCGAACTGGGCATTGCCGACAAAGGGGCTGTCGAGCACCAGCACATCGGTCTGGCTGGAATTTTCATCCAGCACGTTCTTGAGGTTGCCGAAGCGGGTCTTGAGGCTCATCACCCGGTATTCGCGCAGCGAGTCGATCGGCGGGTTGGTGACCTGGCTGAAATTCTGCCGAAAGAAATGGCTGAGCGGCCGGTAGCGGTTGGACAGGACCGCGCTGGGCGTGTCATCGCCCATCGAGGCCAGCGGCTCCTTGCCGTCTTCGGCCATGGGGGAAAGGATTTGTTCAAGATCTTCAAGGGTATAGCCCGCGGCCACCTGGCGGCGGCGCAGGTCTTCTCCGCGATAGAGCGGACGCTCGACAACCCCGGCCAGCACCTCGTCCAACTCGCGGATCTTGCCGACCCATTCACCAAACGGGCGCGAGGCGGCAAGCTTGTCCTTGATTTCGGTGTCGTGATAGAGCGCGCCCTCGACCATATCGACGGCCAGCATCTGACCGGGGCCGAGCGCGCCCTTTTCGACCACGCTTTCCTCGTCCACCGGGACCATCCCGGCCTCGGAGCCGGCCATCACCAAGCCGTCGCCGGTCACCACATAGCGCATGGGGCGCAGGCCGTTGCGGTCCAGCCCGGCGCAGACCCAGCGCCCGTCGGTCATGGCAAGCGCGGCGGGGCCGTCCCAGGGTTCCATGGTGGAATTGGCATAGGAATACATGTCGATCCAGGCCTGCGGTAGCTCCACCGCCTGTTTCGACCAGCTTTCGGGCACCAGCACGGTTTTCGCCATCGGCGCCGACCGCCCGGCCCGCACCAGCACCTCGAACACGCTGTCGAGCGCGGCAGAATCGCTCGCCCCCTGGGCAACGATCGGCTTGATGTCTTCGGCCATGTCGCCAAAGATGCTGGAAGCCATGCGGATCTCGTGGCTCTTGAGCCAGTTCAGGTTGCCCTTGAGGGTGTTGATCTCGCCATTATGGGCCAGCATGCGGAACGGCTGCGCCAGCCACCATTCGGGAAAGGTATTGGTGGAATAGCGCTGATGATAAATGGCAAAGGCGCTGATGAAACGCTCGTCCATCAGGTCGGGATAGAACTCGGCCACCTGCTCGGCCAGCATCATGCCCTTGTAGATGATCGACCGGCAGGACAGGCTGGCAATATAAAGCCCGCTCACCTGGGCCGCCGCGGCCGCCTTTTCGATCCGGCGGCGGATCACGTAAAGCTCGCGCTCGAAGGTCTCCTCGTCCACCCCCTTGGCGTTCGAGATCAGGATCTGTTCGATCTCGGGGCGGGTGGCATTGGCTTTCTCGCCCAGGCAGTCGATATTCACCGGCACATGCCGCCAGCCATAGATGGAATAGCCCATGCGCAGCACTTCGGTTTCGATGATGGTGCGGCAGGTCTCCTGCGCGCCGTGATTGGTGCGGGGCAGAAACACCTGGCCGACCGCGATCAGCTGATCCTGGTGCGGCTCGTGCCCGGTGCGGCGGATCTGGTCATAAAAGAACCGCACCGGGATCTGCACATGGATGCCGGCGCCGTCGCCGGTCTTGCCATCCGCATCCACGGCGCCGCGATGCCACACCGCCTTGAGCGCATCAATGCCGTTTTCGACCACCTGGCGCGAGGGCTTGCCGTCGATCGACACCACCAGCCCGACGCCGCAAGAGGCGTGCTCGTCGGCCGCGCGGTAAAGCGAATTGGCGTCCATCCAGGCACGCTTGGCGGCCTCGCGGGCGGCCCAGGTCTGATCAAATCGGGTCATCTGCATCTCTCCTGCCGGATAGTGGGCTATTTGCCGGGGGCGGCAATACAGCCGAATTTCGGAACCGTGGTGGCAAATCCGGGATCGCCGGGAAAGCGGAACGTCACCGGCCTGCTGTCATAATTCGTGATCGAACCGTCGCTCTCCTGCACAGCGTCGGTGCCCAGGAACCACAACCGCATTTCCGGTGAAACATATTGCATGCCGCGGGTCTGGTAGTGGACCGCGCCGTCTTCCTCGAGAATGCGCAGGTCGGTCGAGACCTCGCGGAGCTTCACGCCGTCAATCGTGACCTCGCGCCCGGTCAGCAGGTCGGCACCAATGACCCGCAGCGTCCGGCTCACGCCGCCCGCGGCATGGGTCATGCGAAAATCATAAGTGTCAACCATGTCGGCCAGCAGATCGTCCAGCGACACCGGATCGGCCGGGTCGGGCAGTGTGCGCTCAATGGCCTGATCCCAGACAGCATAGCTTTCAACCCAGCCGCCCTGGGCATCGGCAACGCTGGTCGTCAGATAGCCGTCGGAATCATAGGTCACGGTGGTGGTCGCGCCCAGCGCCTCGCCCGCGCAATGGCGCACATGCGACACGGTGCAATCCTGCGACTGAACCGTGAGGATCACCGGGCAATCGGCCCCGTGCAGCACCGGAATTTCGCCGCCAATGGCAGGCCCGGCACACACGAAAGGAAGCAGGAACCAGGCTTTCATTCAGCGGCAACCTCGGCATTGCGGTCAAACCGGGCAAGGATATCCGCCGCCGCATCGCGCCCATCGCGGATCGCCCAGACCACCAGCGAGGCGCCACGCATGATGTCGCCGGCCGCCCAGATATCGGGCAGGTCGGTGGCGCCGCTGTTGAACCGCGCCTTGAGCGTGCCCCAGTCGCTCAGCGGCAGCTCCGGCGCCTGCCAGCGCGCCGCCAGATCCTCGGGCGAAAAGCCCAGCGCCTTGATCACCAGGTCGGCGTCCTCCACGTGGACCGCCCCTTCCACGGGCTCGGGCGCGCGGCGGCCGGAAGCATCCGGCGCGCCCAGGCGCATTTCCTGCACCATGACCCCGGTCACCGGATCGCCGGTAAAGCCCTTTGGGGCAGCCAGCCAGACAAATTCGGCGCCCTCTTCCTCGGCGTTTTTCACCTCGCGGGCCGAGCCGGGCATGTTGGCCCGGTCGCGCCGATAC
>CAZPDV010000195.1:0-4415 GCA_964585355.1 uncultured Aliiroseovarius sp. | reverse complement strand
CTGGAAACGAGAGCAATCTTTACCGGACAGGCCTGCACAAGGCAGACACAGGCAGCTTGGTCATCATAGCACAAGATTGCGAGTCGATCCACTTGCGTTACACATGCGGTCAGCTGGTTCTGGCCTTGGCGGCAAAGATCGTCTAGAGACACCCGAAACATACGGGAAAATCGCCATGAATCGCACGCTCATCACCTCGGCCATCCCCTATATCAACGGCATCAAGCATCTGGGCAACCTGGTGGGAAGCCAGTTGCCCGCGGACCTGTTTGCGCGCTACAAGCGGGCCCGGGGCGACGAGGTGATGTTCATCTGTGCCACCGATGAGCATGGCACGCCGGCCGAGCTGGCCGCGGCCAAGGCCGGGCTGCCGGTGGCGGAATACTGCGCCCGGATGCACGAGGTGCAAAAGGACCTGTCCGATCGTTTCCGCCTGTCGTTCGACCATTTCGGGCGCTCTTCCTCGCCGCAGAACCACCGTCTGACCCAGCATCTGGCCGCGCGCCTGGGCGAGGCCGGGCTGATCGAGGTGGTTACCGAAAAGCAGGTCTATTCCCATGCCGACGGCCGGTTTCTGCCGGACCGTTACATCGAGGGCACCTGTCCGAATTGCGGCTATGAAAACGCCCGCGGCGATCAGTGCGAGGAATGCACCAAGCAGCTTGATCCCACCGACCTGATCAACCCGCGCAGCGCCATATCCGGTTCGACCGACCTGGAGGTGCGCGAGACCCGGCACCTCTATCTGCGCCAGTCGCAGTTGCGCGACCGGCTTGACGCCTGGATCGACAGCAAGACCGACTGGCCGGTGCTGACCACCTCGATCGCCAAGAAGTGGCTGCATGATGGCGAGGGGCTGCGCGACCGGGGCATCACCCGCGACCTTGACTGGGGCATCCCGGCGCAGTTCGAAGGCGCGCCCTGGGAGGGGATGGAGGGCAAGGTCTTTTACGTCTGGTTCGACGCGCCGATCGAATACATCGCCGCCACCGCCGAATGGGCGGAAGCCAACGGAATGTCGGAATCGGACTGGGAACGGTGGTGGAGAACCGACAAAGGCGCCGATAATGTTCGATATGTGCAATTCATGGGCAAGGACAACGTGCCGTTTCACACCCTTTCCTTCCCGGCCACGCTGATGGGATCGGGCGAGGACTGGAAGCTGGTCGATTACATCAAGAGCTTCAATTACCTCAATTATGATGGCGGTCAGTTTTCCACCAGCCAGGGGCGCGGCGTGTTCATGGATCAGGCGCTTGAGATCCTGCCGGCCGATTACTGGCGCTGGTGGCTCATGAGCCATGCGCCGGAAAACTCGGATAGTGAGTTCACCTGGGAGAATTTCCAGCAGGGCGTCAACAAGGACCTGGCCGATGTTCTGGGCAATTTCGTCAGCCGCGTCACCAAGTTCTGTCGCTCGAAATTTGGCGAGGCCGTGCCCGAGGGAGGCGCTTACGGCCCCGAGGAAGAGGCGCTGATTGCCGAGCTTGAACGCCGCATCCGCAGCTATGAGGCGCATATGGATGCGATCGAGATCCGCAAGGCGGCGGGCGAGCTGCGCGCGATCTGGGTGGCGGGCAACGAATATCTGCAGGCGGCGGCGCCCTGGGCGGTGTTCAAGCAGGACCCGGCGCGCGCGGCCATGATCATCCGCCTGGCGCTGAACCTGATCCGGGTCCATGCGGTGCTTTCGGCGCCGTTCATCCCCGATGCGGCCGGGGCCATGCTGGAGGCGATGCAGACCGAAGACACCGGCTGGCCCGAGGATGTGCGCGCGGCGCTGGAGGTGCTGGCGCCGGGCCATGGCTTCAAGGTGCCCGAGGTGCTGTTTGCCAAGATCAGCGACGAGGAGCGCGAAGCCTGGCAAGCGCGCTTTGCCGGCGGGCGGGGGGATGCATAGGCGCGATTTTCTGGCTGGTGCCGGCGCGCTGGGCCTGGCCGGGCCGTCTTGGGCCGCGACGCCGCATGACCGCGCCGTGCGGGCGCTCACCCCGCTCCCCGGAAGGCTGCTCCACGGCACCTATCCCGGCGGTACGACCGGCGAAGAGGACGACATCACCCCGGCCGGGGTTCAGGCCTATGAAGCGGCGGTGGGCCGGCATGTGGCCTGGGTCTATTTTTCGCACAACTGGTATCACGGCCGGCGCTTTCCCACCGCGACCGCACGTTGGATCCTGGCCCATGGCTCGACGCCATATGTGCGGTTGATGATGCGCTCGGACAGCGAGGAATTCAAACCCGAGCCGCGCTTTACCCTTGCCCGCATCGCCCAGGGCAGGTTTGATGACGACCTTGTCCGCTGGGGCCGCGATGCCGCCGCCTTGGGCGTGCCGGTCCTGGCCGAGTTCGGCACCGAGATGAACGGCGACTGGTTTCGCTGGAACGGCCGCTGGAACGGGCGCGGCAGGGGGGCAGAGCGCTTCCGCGCCGCCTATCGGCATATTGTCGAGGTCACCCGCGCGGCCGGGGCCGAAAACATCGTCTGGGTGTTTCATGTCAACCACGAAGACGCGCCGGGCCGCCGCTGGAACCGGTTTGAAAACTATTACCCCGGTGCGGATGTGATCGACTGGCTGGGGGTGTCGGTCTATGGCATGCTGGGCCCGGATGAGCAGGCGCCAACCGATTTCGTCGCGGCGCTTGACGCGGCCCATGCCCGGCTGCGGCGCATGGCGCCGGACAAGCCGGTGATCGTCGCCGAGTTCGGCACCGACATTCACAATCCGCGCGCGCCCGCTGCCGCCTGGGCCGACCGGGCGCTGGCCGCGCTTCTGGGCCGGCGCTGGCCTGGGCTGATCGGCTTTTCCTGGTGGAACGAAAGCTGGGAAAACCAGGACGAGAGCGTGACCGATCTGCGCCTCTCGCAGGCCCCGGACCTGGCGCGGGTCTTTCGCAAACGCCTGGCGGGCGGGCGCCTTGTCACCCGGCGGTAACGGCAGGACCGGCTCTGAAAATACCGGGAAAAATGGCAAAATGCTTGGAATTTCTGGGCAAATCTCTATCTTAAGGGAATAATAACCACGAACCGCCAGAATAATGCGGAAAGATCGGATTGAAGCGAGCGTCAGAGAGCGGGCACAAGGTGAGCATTGCCAGGATCAAGCACCGACCCATCCGGGTCGCCGGGGGAGCCAAGCACGATATGCGCACCCAGTTCGGGGCGCTGCCCTATCGTCTGCGGGATGGAAAGGTTGAATTCCTGCTGATTACCAGCCGCGGCACCGGCCGCTGGATCATCCCCAAGGGCTGGCCGATGGATGGCAAGACACCGGGCGAGGCCGCCGCCACCGAAGCGATGGAAGAAGCGGGGGCCCTGGGCCGGATTTCCGACCAGGTGGTGGGCTTTTACGCCTATTCGAAAAGCCTCAAGGGCGATGACCTGCCCTGCGTGGTGGCGGTGTTTCCGCTGAAGGTCAAGAAGCTGATCAAGGACTACCCGGAAAAGGCCGAACGCAAGCGCCGCTGGGTTGGCCGCAAGGAGGCGCAGGCGCTGGTGGATGAGCCGGAATTGCGGCGGATTCTCAAGGATTTCCGGCCGAATGTTGCCAGGGAATAGAGGGCGGCTTTTCACCACGGCCGGCCGCCCTGTTCGAGAAGAGGAGCCCGATGATCCGATATGCGCTGAAATGCGAGAAGGGCCATGCCTTTGAAAGCTGGTTTCAGAGCGCGGATGCCTTTGATGCCTTGAGGGAAAAGGGCATGGTGAGCTGTCCGCAATGCGGTGGATCCGAGGTGAAAAAGGCGGTGATGGCGCCCCGGGTTGGCGCCGGGCGGGGCCTCTCGCCGCCAGAGGAGGAAAGCGCAAGGGCATTGGCAAAGATGCGCGCCAGGATCGAGGCCGAGAGCGATTATGTCGGCGACAGGTTTGCCAGCGAGGCCCGGGCGATGCATCTGGGCGAGGTGCCCGAGCGCTCGATTTATGGCGAGGCCAGACCGGAAGAGGCCCGGGCCCTGATCGAGGACGGCGTGCCGGTGCTGCCGCTGCCTTTCATGCCGAAGCAGAAGGTGAGTTGATTTCGCCTTGCTTGAGGGGCGCGAACGCATGTGCGATACCCCAATCCCGCAGGAATGTATTCAGGAGGAAAACCCGCGAAACCCTTCGGGGGCATCGGCACTTCACCTCAGCGGCCGCTACCCTTGGAAAGGGGGCGATGATGTTGCCGCCCAGCCGCATCCGTCCAACTGAACCGGCCATCTTCCACTCTCATGGTTTGCAAGCAAACCACTGCCGTGCAGCGGAATATATCAACGGCTCTCAAACCCGCGCCGAAGGCACTCGGCCCTGGCTGGAACAGCCCGGTCGCATGGTTCTTTTTCCATCCCCCCCTTGCTCCTCCCCCAAACCCCGGCTAAACCCGTCCGCGGAGACGTGGCCGAGTGGTCGAAGGCGCTCCCCTGCTAAGGGAGTAGGCGGG
>CAZPDV010000194.1:2623-4415 GCA_964585355.1 uncultured Aliiroseovarius sp. | reverse complement strand
CCGTGGTTCTCGACCGCCGCCACCCGGCCCAGCGCCCGCCCGCCGGTGTCAAACACCTCAAGCCCGATCAGGTCGGCGTGGTAGAATTCCTCGTCCGGGAGCGCAGGCAGGCGGTCGCGCGCCACAAACAGCCGGGTGCCCGACAGCGCCTCGGCCGCCTCGCGGGTCGCGACCCCCTTGACCCGCACGGCAAAGCCATTCTTGATCGGCTTTACCATCTTGATATCAAAGATTTTCTTCCCGCTTTCATCCAGCAGCGGGGTGTAGGAGGCGATGGCCTCGGGAGTGGCGCAAAAGCTTTTGAGCCGCACCTCGCCATGCACGCCAAAGGCCCCGGCAAATACCCCTACGGCGATCATCTGCGACATCTTCCCTCCTCAGCGTCTGAGCACGTCCAGGCCGCCGCGACGCTCCCAGCCGACGCGCTCAAGCTCGGGCTGGTCCGAGGTCTCTTCGGGCCAGCCAACGCAGAGCCAGGCCACCAGCCGCCAGTCGCGCGGCACCTCAAGGTCGCGCGCCAGCCTTTCGGGGTCGAGGATCGAGACCCAGCCCACCCCCAGCCCGTGCGCGCGGGCGGTCAGCCAGAACTGGAACACCGCCGCCACCACCGAATAGCGGCGCATCTCGGGCATGGTGGCGGCGCCCAGCCCGGCGCCCTTGTCGGTCGCCTCGTCGCAGAACACCGCCAGCTGTACCGGCGCCAGATCCATGCCCGACAATTTCAGTTTCGCGTAAGTCTTTGCCTTTTCACCGGAATATCCGGCCAGGGCGGCGGCATTGGCGGCCTCGAAATTGGCGCGGGCGGCGGCGCGGGCCTCGGGGCTTTCCACTTGTACCACCCGCCAGGGTTCGCTCAGCCCCACCGACGGGGCCAGCGGGAAGGTGGCCAGGCAGGTCTCGAGCAACGCCGGCGCAACCGGGTCGGGGCGGAAGCGGCGCACGTCGCGCCGCCACCGCAGGAGCCGGTCAAGCTCGGCCCGGAACGCCTCCGGGAAGCCTTGCCCGCGCCGGTCCAAGATTACTCGGACGCGGCTTCTGCCGGGGCTTCCTCGGCAGGCGCTTCGGCGGCTTCGGCGGCCTCGGCAGCCTTGGCGGCCTTCTCCTCGGCGCGTTCCCTGGCCTTGGCGCCCGGTTCGCCCTTCTTGGGGTTCGAGCGCTCCTTTTTCTCGAGCACGCCGGCGGCTTCCAGCATCCGCGCCACCCGGTCGGTGGGCTTGGCGCCCTTGTCCAGCCAGGCCTTGATGGCGTCGATATCCATCTTCACCCGGTTTTCGTCATCCTTGGGCAGAAGCGGGTTATAGGTGCCCAGCTTCTCGATGAAGCGCCCGTCGCGGGGCATCCGCGAATCCGCCGCGACGATGCGGTAGAAGGGGCGTTTCTTGGAGCCGCCGCGGGCGAGACGAATTTTCATGGCCATTGTGTTTTCTCCTTTGAATGGCGCGGGGGAAATCCCCCATATGGTTGTTATTGTTGGTGTTTCTTGTGATGGTGGATGACTTCCTGAATGATGAAGTTCAGGAATTTTTCGGCAAATTCCGGGTCGAGATCGGCCCGGCGCGCCAGGTCCTTGAGCCGGGCGATCTGCTGCGCCTCGCGCGCCGGGTCCGAGGGCGGCAGGGCATGTTCGGCCTTGAGCCGGCCCACCGCCTGGGTGTGCTTGAACCGCTCGCCCAGGGTATAGACCAGGATCGCGTCCAGCCGGTCGATACTGTCGCGGTGCTCGGCCAGAAGCGCGGCGGCGCGGGCGGTGTCGTCGCTCATGTCAGCTCCTCCGGGGATGGGTGGCGATAGA
>CAZPDV010000194.1:0-2523 GCA_964585355.1 uncultured Aliiroseovarius sp. | reverse complement strand
GGGCACGCAGGCGCAGGCGCTCGGTGGTGAGCGTGGGGATATTTGCGCTGAGCGCGGTCATTTCTTGCGGCCCAGCCCCGACAGGCCCTGCGGCAGGCTCATGCCGCCGCCGAGGCCGGGCAGCTTGCCGCCCAGCTGCTTTGCCGCCGCTTCCATCGCGGCCGGGTCGTTCATGTCGGGCAGGGCGCCCCCCTTGCCAAACATGCCGCCCAGCGCCTGTTTGAGCAGTTTTCCTTTGCCCATTTTGCCCATTTTCTTCATCATGTCAGACATTTGCCGCTGCATCTTGAGCAGCTTGTTGAGGTCCGAGACCTCCTGCCCGGCCCCCTTGGCAATGCGTTTCTTGCGGCTTGCCTGCAGGATTTGCGGATGCGCCCGCTCCTTTTTGGTCATCGACTGGATCAGCGCGATCTGGCGCTTGATCATCTTGTCGTCGATGCCGGCCCCCTCCATCTGCTTGGCCATCTTGCCCATGCCGGGCATCATCGACATGATCCCCTCCATGCCGCCCATTTTCTGCATCTGTTCCAGCTGCATCTTCAGGTCGTTCATGTTGAACTGACCCTTCATCATGCGCCGCGCCATGCGCTCGGCCTCTTTGGCCTCGATCGTCTCCTGCGCCTTTTCCACCAGGCTGACGATATCGCCCATGCCCAGGATACGCCCGGCGATGCGCTCGGGCTCGAAGGTCTCGAGCTGGTCGAGCTTCTCGCCCACCCCGACAAACTTGATCGGCTTGCCGGTGACCGCGCGCATGGAAAGCGCCGCGCCGCCGCGCCCGTCGCCATCCATCCGGGTCAGCACCACCCCGGTAATGCCCACCTTGGCGTCAAACTCCTGGGCCACCTCGACCGCCACCTGCCCGGTCAGGCCATCGACCACCAGCAGGGTCTCGCGCGGCTCGGCAATCTTCGAGACCGCCTCGACCTCGCCCATCAGGGTCTGGTCGATATGCAGCCGCCCGGCAGTGTCGAGGATATAGACATCATAGCCGCCCATGGTCGCCTGCTGGCGCGCCCGGCGGGCGATGTCCTCGGGCTTCTGCCCCGGCACGATCGGCAGGGTATCGACCCCGATCTGGGTGCCCAGCACCGCAAGCTGCTCCATGGCAGCGGGGCGATAGACGTCGAGGCTGGCCATCAGGACCCGCTTGCCGTCGCGCTCTTTCAGGCGGCGCGCCAGCTTGGCGGTGGTGGTGGTCTTGCCGCCGCCCTGCAGCCCGACCATCAGGATCGGCGCCGGCGGGTTGTCCACCTTGAGCGCCCCCGGCTCGCCCTCGCCGGTCAGCATCTCGACCAGCGCATCATGCACGATCTTGACCACCTGCTGACCGGGCGTCACCGATTTTGTCACCGCTTGGCCGGTGGCCTTTTCCTGCACCGCCTTGACGAAATCGCGCGCCACCGGCAACGACACATCGGCCTCGAGCAACGCCACCCGCACCTCGCGCAGGGCGGTGCGCACGTCCTCTTCGGAAAGCGCACCCTGCTTGGTCAGCCGGTCAAAGACACCAGACAGGCGGTCTGAAAGGCTCTCGAACATGTGTCTCTCCTCGTATTGCCTGCCCCCCATATGGGGGCCGGGCCGGATAACGCCAAACGCCCCCGCGGGCGAAACCTCGCTGACGGGGGGCGATCCCGGACATGGGCCGGGACCGGAAAGCTGGGCCTTCCGGGTATGAGGGGCGTTTAGGCCGCCCCGACACCAGAGTCAAGCATCGCCCTTTCATCTTTCCGCAAATACTCCCGCCGGAGGCGCCGATCGGGTCAGGCACCCAGCCGGGTCAGCAGGTCCTCGACCATGCCGCGATAGCCCGCGCCGAACAGGCGCAAATGCACCAGCGCCGGAAAAAGCTGATAGACCGCCCGGCGCTGCTCCCATCCCGGCGCAAGCGGGCCATAGGCCTGCCAGAAGGCCGGGGGCGGGGCGCCAAACAGGGTCAGCATCGCCAGATCGACCTCGCCATGGCCGTAATAACAGGCCGGGTCGATCAGATAGGCAGCATCGTGGGAAAACAGGGCGTTGCCGTGCCACAGATCGCCATGCAGCAAGGATGCCGCCGGACGCGCCGGCAGGAGCGAGGGCAGGCGGGCGGCAAGCCGGGCCAGGCGGGCGCGCAGATCCGCCGGCGCCGCCATCGCCAGAAGCCGCCGGCGGGCCCAGAAATCTGGCCAGTCGGGCAGGGGGGTATTGCCGATCGGGAGCGGGCCGAAGCCATATTCCGCGTCCCAGCCATAAAGCGCGCCGGTGGTGGCATGCACCCGCGCAAGCCCCGCCCCCAGGGCGGCCCAGGCGGCATCCGAGGGCGGCGTTTCCTCCAGCGCCTCAAGCAGCAATATGTCCCCGTGGCAGGCCAGCACGGCGGGCACCGGCCCGCCTGCGGCCCCGAGCGCGCTCAGCATCCGCGCCTCCTGCCCGACCCGCGCGCCCCGCTTGGCCACCAGCGTTCGCCCGTCGGCAAGCTCCACCCGCACCACTTCCGACAGGTCGCCGCCATGCAGCGGCACCACCCGGACAGCGACC
>CAZPDV010000193.1:0-4438 GCA_964585355.1 uncultured Aliiroseovarius sp. | reverse complement strand
CTATTGCGCAAGCCGCGGGGCCAGTTGCCGAAAGCGGCGGACAGAAGCAGGGTCAGCGCAATGCGTTTCAGGAGCGTCATGGGACGACCTCAAACCAGGATCACCCCCTCGGAAAGGGCGCGGGCCACGGCGTGGGTGGTGTTGAGCGCGCCCAGCTTGTGGCGGGCGCTTTCGATATAGACGCGCAGGGTGTGTTCGCTGATCCCCATTTCCTCGGCCGCCTGGGCGCGGCTCATGCCCTTGGCAAGGCAGGTCATCGCCGCAAGTTCGCGCGGGGAAAGGGCGGGCGGCGGCGCGCCTTCGCCCTCGAGCTCGAATTCCAGTGCCTTCTTGTTGAATTCATGGGCAAAGATCATCAGGTCGCGGGCGTTGGCCTCGACAAAGCTGCGCCATTTGTCATCGTCGCGTTCATCATTCACGGTGAACAGGGCGAACTGGCCGTTCGGGCCGCGAACCGGGATGGTATAGCCCTGGTTGCCCAGCCCGTGATCGAGCGCATCGCGGAACATGGCCTGGGCGGCGCGCGAGGACCAGTCGAGATCTTTCCAGATCACCGGGGTGAAGCGCTGAAAACAGCCGAAGATCACCGGGTCCATGCGCAGGTAGTCTTTTTCCAGGTAGCGATCGACCCAGGCATCGCTGTAGGTGCCGGCGCCAAAACGTTCGCCTTTCGAGTTTACCCAGTGATAGACCACATGGCGCACGCCCAGAAGGGCGCGCAGGGCCTCGGTCGCCGCTTGCAGGTCTTCACGCGACGTCGCTTTCTGCAAGCTGTTGACCAGGCTTTCCCGCTCTGCCCTCATGCGCCGCTGGCTGCCCCGCATTTTTGGCCTCAAGCGCAGCAATCTCGGCCAGCGCGACGAGGCATACATCCTTCAGTTCCGACGCCGTGGTGCGCAGGCCGTTCTGGGCGGCCACGTTCTTCAGGTCGGTAAGGACATCAATGATCCATTCGTTTGACATGTAAACCTCAGATTGCAGGAAAGCTTCGTTTCAACCATGGCATGCATCGAATTTGTGTGAAATTCGCCACTATAAGCTCCCCATTTCTGGCGAGGGTGGGAATTGCAAGCCCTTGAGAAGCCATGGTGCCAGAGAAATCCCGGCGCAGCCTGGGTGCATGCGCAGATGATTCGTGCCCGGCCGAATCGCGATTGGCCGCGTGCCGTCGGGCAGGTGGATCGAGGATGTGGCCGGTCATGTTGCGCCCTTTTGGTTCCCTATATGTTCCAGTCTTGTTCTGGCGGAAACTGGTTGAGAAACCGTTAACCGGGGCAGGTTTTCGCGGATTTATTCGCTGGCCGCGACCCTGTAGCGGCGCAGGATGTCGAGCGGCACCACTTCCAGCGTCCGGGCGTGGGTCGCTTCCAGGATCACGCCGGGCGCGCAGCCCTCCTCGTGCGCCTGCAGGAAGCGGCTGGCGCACAGGCACCAGCGATTGCCCGCGACCAGGCCGGGGAAGCCCCATTCCGGGCGCGGGGTCGAAAGGTCATTGCCGAGATAGCGGGACATGGCCAGAAATTCGTCGGTCATCACGGCGCAGACCGTGTGGGAGCCCGCATCCTCGGGGCCGGTATTGCAGTGACCGTCGCGGAAAAACCCGGTGATCGGCCGGGTCGAACAGGGCGCGAGCCGGCCGCCCAGCACGTTGATCGGCGCGTCCGGTTTCATGGCGCGCTAGAGGTCCTTGTGGCTGCCGTCGCAGAGCGGCGGGTTGGCGGTGTGCTTGCAGCCACAGAAGAACACCTTCCTGCTGGCCTCGGCGGTATATTTCACCGGGGTAAAGCCGGTGCCCTTGTGGCTGCCGTCGCAGAAGGGCTGATTTTTCGAGCGCCCGCAGGCGCACCAGAAGTAGTTCTTGCCCTCTTCCACTTCCACCGGATAGGGGGCTTTTTTCGCGATAACGGGGTCGTCGGTCATGTCATGTTCCTGTCTGGTTCTGATCCGTCAAAGGTGCCCGCCAATCGAGCCAACGTCCATGAAAATCGACGCGACCGAGGGCAAAAGTCAAGCCGCCGGGCCAGATGTGCAGGGTGAGCGCGGCGCCGCGGCCGCCATCGGCCTCCATGGAAAGGTGGGCAAGCGGGGCCTCGGGCCGGGCGGCGGCGCCGGCGCGGGCCAGCGCTTTGGTACAGGCGGCCTGGGTTTCGGGCGGAAAATATTGCCAGGCGATGGTGTGATAGACCAGGTGCAGGCGGCCGGGATGGGGCCTGGCCAGGCGCCGGGTCAGCCAGCTGGCGGCGTCGCCGCGGTCAACCGGGGCGCGGGGCAGGGCCATGGCGGCGCGGGTGCGGCTCAGGCGTGCCGGCTGGTCCGCCCACAGATAGGCCATGAGGCGCAGGGCATCGCCGGGATCGGTGGGATCGAGCGGGTTGAGGTCCACCCCGCGGCGCGCTGCCATGGTCGGCGGCGCGTCGGGCGGCAGCGGGCCGGTCCAGTCGGGCGCAAGGGTCAGGGCGGGATGCGCGGGCCCGAAAATCCGGCCATTGATGTCAAGCGCAAACGCATCCCAGTTGAGGTTGAGCCCGCCCGAGGCGCCCAGTTCGGACAGCACGATCGGCAGGCCGAAGCGCCCGGTCAGCCAGTGCCCGGCGGCAATCAGGGCGGCGCTTCGGCGCACCTCGTTGGTCTGTGGGGCATGGTCGAGCCAGGCGTCCAGAAAGGCGGCATGGTCGGCAAGGGCGGTCTCGATCGCCTGCCACAAGGTGGCGTCGTCGGGCGGGGCATTGGGCGGAAAGGCAGCGATCAGGGCCGGCGCCGCCCGGCTGAGCACCAGCGCGTGCAGCCCGCCCAGAAGCCGCAGCGGAACCGAGGCACCGCCCGGGCCGATATCGCCGGGCCAGCCGAACAGCCGGTCGGCAAGCGGCGTGCCCGGCCGCAGGCGCGCAGCCATGAGCCTGAGCAGGCGGGCGGTGAAGGGCGAGCCGAGGCTTTCGTTGTTGTCGGCCTGTTGGGCAAGGGCGTGGCGCAGGCTCATCTGAACTTGTCGGCGAGCTTTTGCAGCGGCGTGCGGGTGTCTTCGGGGCCTGGTTCGGGCCCAGCGGGTGGCCCGGCCGGCTTCGCCGGTTTCGGCGCCGGCTTGCGCGCGGGCGCACGGCTGAGCGCCACCGCGTTCAGAAAGCCCGGCGCGTCGCCCGCCGCCAGCTTGTCCGCGCCGTGGGAAATGCCGCGCAGCAGGTCGTCAAGCCAGTCCTGATCGGCCCTGGCAAAATCGCTCAGCACCCAGGCCGCGACCCGGTCCTTGTGGCCGGGATGGCCGATGCCAAGGCGCAGGCGGGTAAAATCCGGCCCCAGATGCGCCTGGATCGAGCGCAACCCGTTATGGCCGGCATGCCCGCCGCCCTTTTTTACCCTGATCTTGCCGGGGGCGAGGTCAAGCTCGTCATGGATCACGATCAGCGCTTCCGGCCCCAGCTTGTAAAAACGCAGCGCCTCGCCCACCGCCTGGCCCGAGAGGTTCATGAAGGTCTGGGGCTTGAGCAAAAGCACCTTTTCACCGCCCAGCCGCCCGTCGCTGACCAGCGCCTGAAACTTGCTTCGCCACGGGCCAAAGCCGTGATCGGCGGCGATCCGGTCCACCGCCATGAAGCCGATATTATGCCGGTTATGCGCATATTTCGCGCCCGGATTGCCCAGACCTGCTATTACTATCACCGTCGTGCCCCCGGTTGAGAAAGTCGCGCCGCCCGGCTGGTCTCAGCCGTGGCGCCAAGGTAAGGAAGGGCGGCGGCAGGTGCAATGGCGGGAGGGAAACATGCCGACATTCACGATCAAGGGGGTGACCCTGCGCATTCCCGAGGCACAGCTTTCGCCGAAGCTGACCGAGGCGCTGGAAAAGGGCCAGTACGAGGCGGGCGAAAGCCGGGCGCTGCTCAAGCATGTGCGGCCCGGCGACCGGGTGCTGGACCTGGGCGCGGGGGCGGGGTTCGTGTCGTCGCTGGCGGCCAGGGTGGTGGGCGGCGAAAACGTGGTTGCGGTCGAGGCCAACCCGGACATGCTGCCGGTGCTGCGCCGCAACCTCAACCTCAATGGTGCCGGCGACGCCGAGATGCTGTTTGGCGCGGTGGTAGCCGATGGCTTTGCCGGCGAGACGCTGAAATTTCAGCAAGCCGCCGCCTTCTGGGCCTCGCGCATTGGCGCGGAGGACGGCGCCGCCGGAAAGGGCACCCGCCTGGTCGAGGTGCCGGCCCTGCGCTTCGGGCCGCTGGTCGCGCGCTTTCAACCCACCATCGTGATGATGGATATCGAGGGCGCCGAGGTCGAAATCTGTCAGCAGCCATGGCCCGACAGCGTGCGCCTGGTGATCATGGAAATCCACACCGGCCGCTATCCGCCCGGCGATGTCAAGGCCATGTTCGATGGCCTGTCGCGCGCCGGTTTCACCTATATGCCCTGGGGCACGCGCGGCGAGGTGGTGGTCCAGCAACGGGTGCCTGGC
>CAZPDV010000192.1:0-4466 GCA_964585355.1 uncultured Aliiroseovarius sp. | reverse complement strand
GGAACAGGGCTGCCACCGCGCCCAGGGCGAACTGCCACTCGAACCGCAGCCAGATATAGAACAGCACCGCCGCCATCGCCGCCAGCACCGCCTCGATCGCGGTCTGGACCAGCTCGCCCGACACTTGCGGGCCGACCGTGGTGACCTGCTCAAAGCGGATATCCGGGTCAACCGCGTCTTTGAGCGCCTTTTCCACCAGCCCGACCACCGCATCATCGCCGCCGTCCTGGGCCTCGATGCGGATCTGGGCCACGTTCTTGTCCGGGCCGAAGGAAGGGTCGAACACCTCGGAAATGGAGATGTCCCCCAGCCCCAGCGGCGCCAGTGCAGCGCGGTATTCGGCCACGTCGATCGGATGCACGCTTTCCGTGCGGATCGAAGTGCCGCCCTTGAAATCAATGCCGAAATTGAGCCCGACCACGAAAAAGATCAGGATCGAGGCAATCACCCCCAGCCCCGAGGCGCCCAGGGTCAGGAACATGCGCTTGAAAAAGTCCCAGTTGGTGTTCTCCGGCACCAGGCTGAAGCCCTTGATCCTGAGCGTGCGCGGCCGCTTGCGATCGAACCAGATCACCACCATCAGGCGGGTGACATAGATCGCGGTAAAGACCGAGGTGATGATCCCCAGCCCCAGCGTCACCGCAAAGCCGCGCACCGGCCCCGCCCCCATCACGAACAGGATCGCGGCGGTGATCAGCGTGGTGATATTGGCGTCGATAATCGCCGAAAGCGCCTTTTCATAGCCCAGCCCGATCGCCCGCGCCGGGCCCCTGCCCGCCTTGAGCTCCTCCTTGATCCGCTCGAAGACCAGCACGTTGGCATCCACCGCCATGCCGATGGTCAGCACGATCCCGGCAATGCCCGGCAGGGTCAGGGTCGCCCCGATCATGCTCAGCAGGCCGAAGATCATCCCCACATTGAAGATCAGTGCCACGTTGGCGATCACCCCGAACCAGCCATAGCTGATCACCATGAAGGCCAGCACGCCCAGAAAGGCCACGACCGAAGCAATCTTGCCCGCCTCGACGCTGTCGGCGCCCAGTTCCGGCCCGATCGTGCGTTTTTCCAGGAAGGTCATCTCGGCCGGCAGGGCGCCGGCGCGCAGCAGCACCGCCAGATTGGTGCTTTCCTCGATGGTGAACGACCCCGAGATGATGCCCGAGCCGCCCGGGATCGGCTCGTTGATGCGCGGCGCGCTGATCACCTTGCCATCCAGCACGATGGCAAAGGGCGACCCCACGTTTTCGGCGGTATATTCGCCGAACTTGCGCGCCCCGCTGGGGTTGAACTGGAACGACACCGCCGGCAGGCCGTTGCGGTCAAAACTCGGCTGGGCATTTTTCAGCTCCTCGCCGGTCACCACCGGGGTTTCCTCGAGAATGTACCACACCCCCGGTTCGTTCAGGCTGGGCAGCTTGATCTGGCGCGGCCCCGGCCTGGCATTTTCATCGGTGGTGCGGCTGACCACCGGGTGGAAGGTCAGCTTGGCGGTGGTGCCGATCAGCTTGATCAGTTCCTCGGCCGAATTGAGCCCCGGCACCTCGATCAGGATGCGCCGGTCGCCCTCGCGCTGGATGGTCGGCTCGCGGGTGCCCACCTCGTCCACCCGGCGGCGGATGATCTCGAGGCTCTGCTGGATGGTGCGGTCGTCGGTGGCCAGCTTCTCGGCCGCCGACAGCTGGATGGTGAGCGTGTCGCCGGAACCGGAAACCTCGATATCGCGCGAGCCGACCCCGGTCAGCGTCACCACCGGCTGCGACAGGCCGCGCACGATCTCCATCGCCCGCGCCAGCCCCGCCGGCTTGGAAATCTTCACCTTCAGCACATCGGGGGCGGATGCCTGCCGGCGGATGGTGCCAACCTCGTCGCGGGCCTCGCGCAGGGCGTTGCGCACCTCGGGCCACAGCGCATCCATGCGCGCCTTGTACACGTCCTCGACCTTGACCTCGGCCAGCAAATGCGCACCGCCCCGCAGGTCGAGCCCCAGATTGACCAGCGACGAGGGCAGCCAGTCGGGCCAGGCCGCGGCATCGGCCTCAAGCTCGGGGGTGGCCCCGTTGGCCTCGATCTTCAGAACCGCATCGTTGTGCCGCTCCACCCGGTCGTAAAAGGCGTTGGGCAGCGCATAGGCCAGCCCCACCAGCACCAGCCCCACGATGAGAATTCGTTTCCACAGCTCGATCTGAAGCATAAGCCCCGCGCCCCGCCTTTGTCTTGTTCAATAAAATCAGTCGTTTGCCGCCTTGGCCGGCTCGGTTTTCGAGACCACCGCCGAAATTGACGAACGCACCACCCGCACCTTCACGCCGCTGGCGATTTCCAGCTCCACCTCGCCATCGTCCTTGACCTTGGTGACCTTGGCGATGATCCCGCCCTGGGTGATCACCTGATCGCCGCGCCTGAGCGCCTCGAGCATCGCCTGATGCTCTTTCATCTTCTTTTGCTGCGGCCGGATCAGAAAGAAATACATGATCCCGAAAACCAGGATCATGGGCACCAGAAGCCCCCCGAACGCGCCGCCCGCCGCGCCGCCCGCAGCCTGTGCATAAGCAGGTGTCACCAACATCTCTTTCCCTCTTTTTCTGAAGCCACTTCCATAGCCGCGTCGGCCCGTGGCGCGCACCCTATATGGGGGGCCGGGGGTTGGCAAGCAATGGCAAAGGCCGAAAAGACCCGCCCTGCAATTCCCGCTTCCCCCGCCGGCCGCTTTGGTGCATATGAAAGCCGATCCTTCAACCCCCGGAGCCCCCCATGCACGACATCCGTGACATCCGCGAAAATCCCGACGCCTTCGACGCCGCCATGGCCCGGCGCGGCCTGCCGCCGGTGGCGGCCGAGCTTCTGTCCATGGATCAGGTCCGGCGCAACGCCATCCAGCTGGCCGAAACCGCCCAGGCCGAGGCCAACAGGCTGGCCAAGGAAATCGGCGCCGCCAAGGCCGCCGGCAACGAACGCGAATTCGAGCGCCTGCGCCAGGTGGTGGCCGACAAGAAGGCCGAGATCGCCCGCCTGCGTGCCGAGGCCCGCGACGCCGAACAGGCGCTCGAAGCCCGGCTGATGGAGCTTCCCAACCCGCCCGCCGACGACATCCCCGATGGCGCCGACGAGACCGACAATGTCGAGATCCACCGCTGGGGCACGCCGCGCGTGTTCGATTTCACCCCGCTCGAACACTACCAGATCCCCGCCGCCAGGCCCGGCCTCGATTTCGAAACCGCCGCCCGGCTCTCGGGCTCGCGCTTCGTGGTGCTGCAGGGGGCCATGGCGCGGCTGCACCGGGCGCTGGCCCAGTTCATGCTCGACACCCATGTGGACAGGAACCACCTGATCGAGACCTGGACGCCGGTGCTGGTGCGCGAGGAAATGATGCTGGGCACCGGCCAGTTGCCCAAATTCGGCGAAGACAGCTATCAGACCTCGAACGGCTGGTGGCTGATCCCCACCGCCGAGGTCACGCTCACCAACATGGTGGCGGGTCAGATCCTGGACGCCGACCAGCTGCCGATCCGCCGCGTCGCCCACACCCAGTGCTTCCGCTCCGAGGCCGGCAGCGCCGGGCGCGACACCGCCGGCATGCTGCGCCAGCACCAATTCGAAAAGGTCGAGATGGTCACCATCGCCCACCCCGATCACAGCGCCGCCGAACATCAGCGCATGACCGAAAACGCCCAGGGCATCCTCGAAGCGCTGGGCCTGCCCTACCGCACGGTGGTGCTGTGCACCGGTGATCTGGGCTTCGGCATGAAGCGCACCCACGACATCGAAGTCTGGCTGCCCGGCCAGAACACCTATCGCGAAATCAGCTCGGTCTCGGTGGCCGGCGACTTCCAGGCACGGCGGATGAACGCCCGCTTCCGCCCCGCCGATGGCGGCAAGCCGCAATATGTGCACACGCTCAACGGCTCCGGCCTCGCGGTCGGCCGCACCCTGATCGCGGTGCTTGAAAACGGTCAGCAGGCCGATGGCTCGGTCACCCTGCCGCCGGTGCTCTCCCCCTATCTGGGCGGAAAAACCAGCATCACCCCGCAGGGCGAATTCGCCTGACTTTCATCTTTCCGAAAATACTCTGGGGGTCCGGAGGTGAAACCCCCGGCCGGGCGACACTCAGCCGCGCGGGAACGGCACCAGCCGCCCCTGCGCCTCGTCCCACAGCTTCAGCCTGAAACTGCGCAAGGCCTCGCCAAACCCGATCTTGCGAAAGCCGAAATCGTCTTCCATCTCGCGATGCGCCTGCCGCAGCCGGTAGCTGGGAATGGAAGCATTGAAATGGTGGATGTCGTGCTTGGTGATATTGGCCACCGCCTCGTCGAAGATCCAGCCGAAATCCAGGCAGCTCGAGCCCTGAATGGTGGCCCGCACGAAATCCAGTTCGGGTTTCCGGTCCCAGTAGGTATCCTCGAAATTGTGCTGCAGATAAACCAGAAACACCCCCAGCATCCCGCCAATGAACGTTCCCAGCAGCAGCA
>CAZPDV010000191.1:0-4475 GCA_964585355.1 uncultured Aliiroseovarius sp. | reverse complement strand
AGCCGGCGATCTCGGCCAGTTTGTCGAGCCGGGGATCGGGCACCGCGACCTCGCCCACATTGGGTTCGATCGTGCAAAAGGGGAAATTCGCCGCCTGCGCCGCGGCGGTCTTGGTCAGCGCATTGAAAAGCGTGGACTTGCCCACATTCGGCAGGCCCACGATACCCATCTTGAAGCCCATCCGGCCCTCCTGAAGCTGTTGGCGCCTTCTAGGCGAGGCCGGCGCGAGGGGCAAGGGCGGGTGCCTCCGGCGGGGATATTTTTGAACAGAAGAAGCCGGAAGGGGGTGGCAGGCTGGCATGCGGGGCGGGAACGGGGTAGGCCGGGGCATGCGGGTGATCGAAACCGAGGCAGATCTGGCGGCGGGGCTTGCGGCCCTGCTGGCGCGCGAGCCGCGTTTTGCGGAGGCGCTTGCCGTGGCCGGAGAGGTGCCGCTCCGGCGCAATCGCGGCGGTTTTGCCGCCTTGCTGGAAACGATCATAAGCCAGCAGGTCAGCCTTGCCGCGGCGGCGGCGATCCGGGCGCGCATGCAGGCGGCCGGTTTGTGGAAGGCGGCGGCGATTCGCGCGGCCGGCGAGGAAAGGTTGCGCGAAGCCGGCCTGTCGCGGCCCAAGGCGCGGTATGTGGCGGCGGTGGCGGCGGCGCGGCTGGACTACCGGGCGCTGGCCGGGCTGGGTGATGCCGAGGTGCGCGCGCGGCTGATTGCGCTGCCCGGAATCGGCCGTTGGAGTGCCGAGATCTACTTGTTGCAATCGCTGGGGCGGGCGGATGTCTTTCCGGCCGGCGATCTGGCCTTGCAGGAGGCGACGCGGCGACTGTTTGCGTTGCCTGCCCGTCCGACAGAGCCGGAAATGCGCCGGTTGGCGGCCGGATGGGCACCCGAAAGGGCCGTTGCGGCGCGGCTGCTCTGGGCCTATTACGGGGTGGTGAAAGATCAGGGAAGGGGGCGCTGATGGTGCGCGAACTGACGATCCACCGCCGCGATGCGGTGTCGGGGAAGGGCCGCTCGGTGGTGCTGTTCCTGCACGGCTATGGTGCCGATGGGGCCGATCTTCTGGGGCTGGCCGAGCCGCTGTCGCCCTACATGCCCGACACCACCTTTCTGGCGCCGGATGCGCCGGATCGCTGTGCCGCCAACCCGGCGGGGTATCAGTGGTTCTGCATCCCGTGGCTGGATGGGTGCCCGCAGGCGCAGTCGGACGCGCAGCTGGACCTGGCGCGCGCGGATGTGGATGCCTTGCTGGACAGGGTGCTTGAAGAAGAAGGGATAAGCCCGGAAAATCTCATCGTTTTCGGGTTTTCGCAAGGCACGATGATGGCGTTGGACGTGGTGCCGCGCCGGGCCGCGCCGGTGGCAGGGATCGTCGGCTTTTCCGGCCGGGTGCTGGACCCCGAGAGCTATGGCGAACATGTGGTCAGCCGGCCGCCGGTGCTGCTGGTGCATGGCGATCAGGACGAGATGGTGGCGCCGAAATATTTTCACGAGGCCGGCCAGGTGCTGCAGCAAGCGGGCTTCGATGTATATGGCCACGTGATGAAGGGCACCGGGCACGGCATTGCCATGGACGGGCTCAGCGTGGCGCTGAGCTTCATGGCCGAGCGGCTGGGGATCGCGCTGCCCCCGGAGTAAGGCCTGGCGGGCGGGTCAGTCGCCGCCGGGCGGGAGCGCCTCGCGGTAACGGGCCAGCAGCGCCAGCGCCCGGGCCTCGGCCCGGCGGATGCGCACCGCGGTCAGAAACGCCTCTTCCAGCGTGGTCGAGGAGGCGCCGATGGTTTTCATCACCTCGTCCACCAGGTCCTGGTTGCCGGTGCGGGCCTCGATTTCAAGCAGGTCGCGGGCCAGCCCGTCTGCGATCTGTTCCAGATATTCCATGGTCAGCGGGTCTTTTCGGTCAGCCGGCGCGAGACATATTCCTTCACATGGTTGATCATGGTGTCCATGTGATCGTCTTCGAAGAAATGCCCGGCGCCTTCGATTTCGGTATGGGTGATGGTGATGCCCTTCTGTTCGTGCAGCTTGTCCACCAGCGCATGGGTGTCGGCCGGCGGCGCCACCCGGTCCCTGGTGCCGTTGATGATCAGGCCGGAAGCCGGGCAGGGCGCCAGGAAGGAAAAGTCGTACATGTTGGCCGGCGGCGAGGCCGAGACGAAGCCGGTGATCTCGGGCCGGCGCATCAAAAGCTGCATGCCGATCCAGGCGCCGAAGGAAAAACCCGCGACCCAGCAATGCTTGGCGTTCTGGTTCATGCTTTGCAGGTAATCCAGGGCGGCGGCGGCGTCGGACAATTCGCCCACGCCCTGATCGTATTCGCCCTGGCTGCGGCCGACGCCGCGGAAGTTGAACCGCAGCACGGTAAAGCCGATCTCGTGGAAGGCATAGTGCAGGTTATAGACCACCTTGTTGTTCATGGTGCCGCCAAACTGCGGATGCGGGTGCAGGATGATGGCAATCGGCGCGTCTTTCTGCTTTTGCGGGTGATAGCGGCCTTCGAGACGGCCTTCGGGACCGGGAAAGATGACTTCGGGCATTGGGTCTTGATCACTCCTGACTGCCAGAGCCCTGCCGGCGGTTTCTTGACGCCCTTCAGGCGCCGCCCTAGAACGGGCGGGAGCGTCTGGCCGGGCGGGCTCCTCTGGGTTCCTGCCTGAGTTAATGGCGATGGGCGCAAAGGTCAATCATTGACCGCCAGGGCAGGGAGAGAGGCCATGAAGCTTTCAACCAAGGGGCGTTATGCGATGGTGGCGCTGGTTGATCTGGCGCTGCTGGAGGAGGGCGAATTGCGCTCGCTCACCGAGATTTCCCGGCGCCAGGACATTTCGCTGCCCTATCTGGAGCAGCTTTTCGTCAAGCTGCGCCGGGCCGGGCTGGTGGAGAGCGTGCGGGGGCCCGGCGGCGGCTATCGCCTGGCGCGGCCATGCGCCGAGATCCGGGTGTCGGACGTGCTGGCGGCGGTGGATGAGACCGTGGATGCCATGCATACCGGCGCCGGGGCGTCCGGGGCGGTATCGGGCTCGCGGGCGCAGAGCCTGGCCAACATGCTGTGGCAGGGGCTGAGCGCGCATGTCTATGTGTTTCTGCATCAGACGCGGCTGTCGGATGTGGTCAAGAACGAGCTGACCCCGTGCCCGGCCGTGCCGAGCCTGTTTCAGGTGGTGGACGAGGAATAGGCAGGCGCGGGGGCCAGCCCCCGCACCCCCGGAGTATTTGCAGAAAGATGAAAGGGAGCGGCATGGGCCGGGTCTATCTGGACTGGAACGCGACGACGCCTTTGCGGCCCGAGGCGCGGGCGGCGATGCTGGCAGCAATGGATGCGGTGGGCAATCCGTCGAGCGTGCATGCCGAGGGGCGGGCGGCGCGGGCGATTGTCGAGCGCGCCCGCGGGCAGGTTCTGCGCGCCCTGGGGGCGGAGGGGGCGGATCTGGTGTTCACGGCCTCGGCCACCGAGGCGGCGGCGCTGGCGCTGGCCGGGCGGGGGATTGCCTGCGCGCCGGTCGAGCATGATGCGGTGGCGGCCTGGTGCGAGACCAGGCTTGCGGTGGACCCGTCCGGCGCGGTCGCGGTGCCGGAGCCGGCGCAGGCGGCGCTGCAGGTGGCCAATTCCGAGACCGGCGTGCTCCAGGATTTGCCGGAGGGGCTGTTTCTGACCGACGCGACCCAGGCCTTTGGCAAGCTGCCCTTTGCCTTCAACTGGTCGGGGGCGAGCATGGCGATCGTCTCGGCCCACAAGCTGGGCGGCCCCAAGGGGGTCGGCGCGCTGGTGATGAAACGCGGCACCGATGTGGCGGCGCGGGTGATTGGCGGCGGCCAGGAGCGGGGCAGGCGCGCCGGCACCGAGAACGTGATCGGCATTGCCGGATTTGGCGCCGCGGCCGAGGCGGCCATGCGCGACCTGGAGCGGGACACATGGTCGCGCGTGGAGAAACTTAGAGATATTCTAGAAAACGGGATTGCGGAATCGGCAAAAGAGACTATTTTTGTCGGGAATGACGCGCGACGGTTGCCCAACACCTCGGCTTTCATCACGCCCGGCTGGAAGGGCGAGACCCAGGTGATGGTGATGGACCTGGCGGGCTTTGCGGTTTCGGCCGGCTCGGCCTGTTCCAGCGGCAAGGTGCGGGCGTCACGCGTATTGGCCGCCATGGGCCATGGCGAGGTCGCGGCGCGAAGCGCGCTGCGGGTTTCGCTGGGGCCGGCGACGACCGAGGAACAGGTGCTGGCCTTTGTCAAGGCCTGGACCGGCGAACAGGAAAAGTGGCGTGCGCGCCAGAGAGGGTAAAGATGGCTGGTGGTGAAAAGCTCGTGGTCAAGGAAGGCGTCGAGGAGGAGACGGTCTCGGCCGTCAAGGACCTGGGCGACAGCTATAAATATGGCTGGGAAACCGAGATCGAGATGGATTTCGCGCCCAAGGGCGTGAACGAGGACATCGTGCGGCTGATCTCGAAAAAGAATGACGAGCCGGAATGGATGCTGGAAT
>CAZPDV010000190.1:0-4484 GCA_964585355.1 uncultured Aliiroseovarius sp. | reverse complement strand
GATTTCCTCGATGCTTTCCTCGGCCGCCTGCGCCCCGATCGAGGCCTTGGCGCCGGCGCCCAGCCCCTCGGTCAGCTTGACCCCCATCTGCACCCTGGCCCCGGCCCGCGACTGGCTCAGCGCCTGCGCGTCGGTATTGGCCACCACGAAATCGACCCCCTCGAGATTGGCCTCGATCATGTTGTTGACCGCGTTGCCGCCGGCCCCGCCCACCCCGAACACGATGATACGGGGTTTCAGTTCGTCATGCCCTGGCATGTTCAGGTTCAATGTCATGGTCTATCCGCCTGTATGTTTCGTTCCCGCCAAACGCCCTGACCCGGTGCCCCCGACCCCAGTTTCGTCCGACTTTCCCTTCGCCGGTTTTGCACCGACTTGCCTACTCTGAATCAATTTCTAACCGGCAAATCGCGCCACGTCACCTAAAAAATCGCCAAACAGCCGCAAAATATGGGGTTTTGGGCGGTTTTATCGGCATTATCTTGCCAGTCTGACCAGATTTTGCGCTACCAGTTGTCGCGGAACCACTTGAGCGCGCGTTTCAGGCTGCGGGCCGGGTAACTGTCGGCGGGAATGTCGAAATCCCACCATTCGTCCTGCGGGTTGGCGGCGAACAGGCACAACCCCACCGTGGCGGCAAAGGCGGCGCCGGTGGCGGCCTGGGGCAGGCCCTGGACCCGAAGCGGCCGGCCGATGCGCACCTGTTGCCCCAGGATCCTGGGCGCCAGCCCGTCAAGGCCGGGGATCTGGCTGCCGCCGCCGGTGAGCACGATGCTCTGGCTGGGCAGGTGCTCGAACCCGGCCGCGTCCAGCCGGGCGCGGGCCTCTTCCAGGATCTCCTCGATCCGCGGGCGCATGATGCCGATCAGCTCGGCCCGGCTGACACTGCGCCGGTCATGTTCCCAATCGCCGGTATCGCCGCCGATCTCGATCATCTCGCGGTCATCCATGCCGGTGGCATGCACGCCACCGTAAAAGGTCTTGATCCGCTCGGCGGTGGCCATGGGCACCTGCAACCCCTTGGAAATGTCGAGGGTGACGTGATCGCCCCCCAGCGGCACGCTGTCGGCATAGATCATGTGCCGCTTGATGAAGATCGAGATGCCGGTGGAGCCACCGCCCAGGTCGATGCAGGCCGCGCCCAGTTCCTGTTCGTCCTCGACCAGGCTGGCGATCCCGGCCGCATAGGCCGAGCTGGCGATCCCGGCCAGCTCCAGGTCGCAGCGCTTGATGCAATAAAGCAGGTTGCGCACGGCGGCGCTGTCCACGCTCAAGAGGTGCATGTCCACCGACAGGGAATTGCCGATCTGGCCCCGCGGATCGGACAGGCCCGAGCGGTGATCGAGCGCGAAATTCACCGGCTGGGCATGCAGCACCTCGCGGCCCTCGCCGATATCGGGCATGTCGCAGGCGGCCAGCACCCTGGCGATGTCGTCCTCGGCCACGGCCTCGCCATGCACCTCGACGCTGCCGGCCAGCCCATAGGAACGCGGCCCGCCGCCCGAGAAGCTGGCAATCACGTGATCGACCCGGACCCCGGCCATTTTCTGTGCCGCCTGCACCGCGGTGCGGATCGCGCGCTCGGCCTCCTGCATGCCGACGATCTCGCCATGGCGCACCCCGCGCGACCGCGTGGTGGCCGCCCCGATCACCCGAAAGCTGCTCTGCCCGGCCATGGCCCCCACCCCGTCGGCCTCGCGAAACCGGGCCGGGCCGTCAAAGCGCAGCACCAGGCAGGAAATCTTGGCCGTGCCGATATCGAGAATGGCGACGACACCGCGCTGCATGGCCGCCTGACGCATCGAACGCATGGCGCGTTGTTGTTGGTAGAGGTCAGTCACGATGGTTCTCCCAGTTCGATCGCCTTTATCCGCCGCATTTCCGCCTCGGCCTCGGGGGCCAGGCGCAGGGTCGGACGCAGGGGGTTACGCATGTCGATGGTGAGGATGGCGCGCGCCAGCAGGTCCTGGGCCTGGTTCAGCGCGATCACCTGGGCCAGGGCGTCGGCCGGGTCGCGCTCGGGCAGGCGGATGGTCATGCCCCCCGCCAGCACCATGTCCCAGCGCCGCTCGCCAACCCGCACCAGCCCGCGCAGGCGGGGCGCGATCGGGCGCGCCGCCTGCACCAGGGTCAGCGCCTCGGCCACCCGGTCCGGGGCGCCCTGGCCGGCCAGAAGCGGCAGGTCGGGCCGCGCCGCGCGCCGCGCGATCGTGCCGATCACGTTGCCCTGCCGGTCCACCAGCGCCAGCCCGTCCCGGTTGCGCCAGATCGCCGCCGGCTGGCGCTGCACCACGTTGATTTCAAGCACGCCGCCCGGGCGCACCCTGAGCGCGGCGCTTTCGATCACCTCCAGATCGGCGATTTCCGCCTGCAACACCTCAAGATCCAGGTCGAACGAGCTGACCGGCAGGTTCAGCGGAAAGCGCTCGCGGATCATCTGGCCGACTTCGGGGCTGGCGCCCTCGATCGCCACCAGCTTGACCATGAATTCCGGCCGCGTCTTGACCGACTGGCTCAGGTTCAGGATGCTGGCGCTGAGCGCGCCCTTTCGCGCCGGGTCGGAAAGGTAAACCCAGCCCATGGCGAAGGTCAGCAGCAGCGGCAGCCCGGCCCGCATGAACAGCCGGAAAACCGGGGTCAGCCACAGCCGGTGCAGCTTGTAGCTCAGCCGCGAGGGGGCCGGGTCGCGCTTCGGCCGGGGGGCGGCGGGCGCCTGCCCCTCCTGCTGCGCCCGGCGCGCCCGCGCCGCCTTCTGCGCCACGGTAAGCGGCGGCTCCTCGGGCCGACCCGCCCCGCGCCCCGCCTTGCCACCCAGGATCAACGGTCGCATGACGCATCCTCCACCATCCAGGCGCAGAGCGCGCCAAAGGGCAGGCCCAGCCCGGCCGCCTGTTCCGGCACCAGCGAGGTCGGGGTCATGCCCGGCTGGGTGTTGGTTTCCAGCAGCACCAGCCCCTCCAGCCCGCGCGCCTCGTCCCAGCGGAAATCGGTGCGGCTGACCCCGCGACAGCCCAGCGCCGCATGGGCGCGCAGGGCATAATCCAGGCAGTGAATCTCGATCTCGGCGGGAATTTCCGCCGGAAAGACGTGGCGCGAGCCGCCTTCGCTATACTTGGCGTCGTAATCGTACCAGCCATCGGTCAGGATATCGGTGACCCCCAGCGCCCGGTCGCCGACCACCGTGGTGGTCAGCTCGCGCCCCGGCGCAAAGGCCTCGACCATCACCGTTTCGGGCATGTCGGGGGCCAGGTCGGGCGGGCTGTCGGCGGCCTCGCGCACCATGTAGATCCCGACCGAGGAGCCCTCGTTGCTGGGCTTGACCACATAGGGCGGCGCCATCACATGGCGGGTGCGCACCTCGTCGGCGCGGGCCAGCACATGCTCGACCACCGGCAGGCCCTCGGCCCGGAACACCTCCTTGGAGCGGTGCTTGTCCATGGCCAGCGCCGAGGCCAGCACGCCGGAATGGGTATAGGGCAGGCCCAGCCATTCAAGGATGCCCTGCACGCAGCCATCCTCGCCCCAGCGGCCATGCAGCGCGTTGAAAACCACGTCTGGGGCGATCTCGACCAGGCGCACGGCAAGGTCGCGGCCGGCCTCGACCTCGACCACCTCATAGCCCTCGCCCCGCAAGGCCGCCGCGCATTCGCGCCCGGATGACAGGGATACCTCCCGCTCGGCGGAAAGCCCTCCCATCAAAACTGCAACCTTCTGGGCCCTGCCTTTCGGACTGCCCGTCACCTTTGCCTCGTACCCCGGGCCTTTGACGGCCCTTTCTTGTTATATCAATGGCCCATTTAGGGCTCTGCTGCTCGTTACATACAATATCTGGCGGCCTCTCCCGCGGTCACCTGCCCGGCGACCCGGCCTTTCCCGCCGTCAATTGCCATCTGCGGGAATGCCGACCCGCATGATTTCCCATGTTAACGTCAAACCGCTGTTTTCGTAAACCTTTTTTCGCACCAATTCGCCAAGTTCTTCCAGCTCGGCGGCGGTGGCGCTGCCGGTATTGGTCAGGAAGTTCGGGTGCTTGGGGTTCATCTGCGCCCCGCCCAGGCTGGCGCCGCGCAGACCGGCCTGGTCGATCAGCTTCCAGGCCTTGAGGTCGTGTCGGTCGCCGGGCCGGCCGGTGGAGGAGGCGCCCGAGGGGTTGCGGAAGGTCGAGCCGGCGGTGCGGTCGCGGGTGGGCTGGCTGGCATCGCGGGCGGCGATCTGCTCGTGCATGCGCGCCTGAAGCGCCTCGGGCGCGCCGGTGGGCGGGGCAAAGGTGGCCTCGATCAGCACCGCCCCCTCGGGCAGGGCGCTGTTGCGATAGGACAGTTTCAGCGCCTCGGCCGGCAACTCCGCCTGGCTGCCGTCGCGCAGCACCACCCGCACGCTCTCCAGCACATCCGCCACATAGCTGCCATAGCAGCCCGCATTCATCCGCACCGCCCCGCCGATGCTGCCGGGAATGGTGCGCAGAAAGGTCAGGTCCAGCCCGG
>CAZPDV010000189.1:2237-4550 GCA_964585355.1 uncultured Aliiroseovarius sp. | reverse complement strand
GGCCAGGTCCATCATGCCGAAGCGCCGGGCATCGTTGAACACCACCCGCGCGCCGCCCTCCATGTCAAGCACCACATGGTCATGCCGGGCCAGCGGCGGATGCGCGCCCTCGCTGATCAGCATCCGCCCGGACATGCCCAGATGGATGATCAGGGTTTCGCCGGTGGAAAGGTCGGCCAGGATATATTTGGAGCGGCGGCGCAGGGCGATCACCCGCGCCCCCTCAAGCCGCCGGGCCATGCCCGCCGGAAACGGCCAGCGCAGGCCCTCGCGGCGCAGCTCGGCCCGCGCGATCCGCTTGCCCTCCATCGCCGGCACAAGCCCCCGGCGCACGGTTTCGACCTCTGGCAGCTCGGGCATCGGCACCCCCTTTGTCCATTGTGCGCCCCCCCGCCGCGGGATATGAGAGGGCAAAAGCGACGGGCCCAAGATGACGAAACCTGACGAAAAGACCACCCATTTCGGATACCGCACGGTTGCGGAAGAGGAAAAGGCCGGGCTGGTGCACGGGGTGTTCTCGTCCGTGGCCTCGAAATACGACGTGATGAACGACGCCATGTCCATGGGCATCCACCGGCTGTGGAAGGATGCGATGATGGACTGGCTGGCGCCCCGCCCCGGCCAGCACCTGCTGGATGTGGCCGGCGGCACCGGCGATATCGCCTTTCGCTTTCTAAAGCGCGCGCCGGGGGCAAGCGCGGTGGTGCTGGACATGACCGAGGACATGCTGATTGCCGGGCGCAGCCGGGCCGAGGCCGACCAGATGAGCGACAGCCTTGACTGGGTGGTGGGCGACGCCATGGCGCTGCCCTTTCCCGACAACAGCTTCGATGTCTATACGATCAGCTTCGGCATCCGCAACGTCACCCGTATCCCGGATGCGCTGCGCGAGGCCTTCCGGGTGCTCCGGCCCGGCGGGCGGCTGATGGTGCTGGAATTTTCGCAACTGCCCAATCCGGCGATGCAGAAGCTCTATGACCTCTATTCCTTCAATGTGATCCCGAAGATGGGCAGGCTGATCGCCGGTGACGAGGCAAGCTATCAGTACCTGGTCGAATCGATCCGCAAGTTTCCCGACCAGGAACGCTTTGCCGCGATGATCCGCGAGGCGGGCTTCGGGCAGGTGAAATATCGCAACCTGACCATGGGGATTGCGGCGCTGCATTCGGGCTGGAAGCTCTGACATGCGCGGGCCTCACAATATCTGGCGGCTGATCCGCACCGGCGCCACGTTCCAGCGCACCGGCGCCATGTCGGCGGTGCTGAACGCGGTCGATGCGCCCCCCGCGATCCGGCTGGCGGCGCGGGTGATCGGCTGGCCGTTTTCCTTTCTGGGTCTGCGCGGCGACCCGGATCTGCCGCCGGTGACCCGGGCGCTGACCGCGCTGGGGCCGGCCTATATCAAGTTCGGTCAGATTCTCTCGACCCGCCCGGATGTGGTTGGCGTCGAGCTGGCCGAGCAGCTGACCTGTCTGCAGGACCGGCTGCCGCCCTTCCCGCGGGCCGAGGCCTGCGCCATGGTCGAGCAGGAGCTGGGGATCGAGATTGACGCAATCTATTCCGAGTTTTCCGAGCCGGTCGCCGCCGCCTCGATCGCCCAGGTGCACCGGGCGCGGCTGCGCGACAGCGGGCAGGAGGTTGCCGTCAAGGTCTTGCGGCCGGGGATCGAGCGCGCCTTTCGCACCGATCTGGATGCCTTCCACTTTGCCGCCCGGCTGATCGAGGCACTTCTGCCATCGAGCCGCCGGCTGCGCCCCTCGGACGTGGTGGCGCATTTCGAAAGCGTGGTGATGGGCGAGCTTGACCTGCGGCTGGAATGTGCCTCGGCATCGGAATTTCGCGAAAACACCCTGAACGATCCGGGCTTTGTCGTGCCCGAGGTCAAATGGGCCTTGAGCAGCCGGCGGGTGATGACGCTGGACTGGGCCGAGGGCATTGCCGCCAATGAGCTCGAGGCGATTGCCGCGGCAGGCCTGGACATGGCCGATCTGAGCGAGCGGGTCATGCGGCTGTTTCTGAGCCATGCCCTGCGCGACGGGCTGTTTCATGCCGACATGCATCAGGGGAACCTGAAATTCGCGCTCAATGGCGACATCGTTGCGGTGGATTTCGGGATCATGGGGCGGCTTGATGAATATACCCGCCGGGTCTATGCGGAAATTCTTTATGGCTTCATCCGCCGCGATTACCGGCGGGTGGCGGAAGTGCATTTCGAGGCGGGCTATGTGCCGGCCGACCAGGATATCGACGAATTCGCCCGCGCCCTGCGCGCGGTGGGCGAGCCGATTTTCGGCATGGATGCCACCAGCATTT
>CAZPDV010000189.1:0-2227 GCA_964585355.1 uncultured Aliiroseovarius sp. | reverse complement strand
ATGGGCAAACGCCTGGCCTATCTTTTTGAAGTGACAGAAAAATCCGGCATGCAGACCCGCACCGAACTGATCCTGCTGCAGCGCACCATGGTGGTGGTCGAAGGGGTGGCGCGCTCGCTCAACCCCAATATCAATATCTGGCAGGCGGCCCGTCCGGTGGTCGAAGATTATGTACGTACCTCGCTGGGCCCGCGCGCCATGCTGGGCGATCTGATGAAAACCGCGCGGATCCTGGCGCGGTTCGGCCCGCGGCTGCCGGAACTGGCCGAAGCGGCACTGATTCGCCAGTCCGAGCCCCTGCCCGATCCGCCGCGCCGGCCGTGGGGGCCGGTACTGGCGGGCGCGGGGATCACGCTTGTGCTGGTCTGGGTCGCCTCGCTTTTCTGACGGCACCCATCAGGCCGGTTCGCGCAATGCGCTGACCGCACTGGCCGGCACCTGCACCCCGCCCTCGAGCACCAGCACCGTTTGCCCGTCCTGCGCGCGCACCTCGGAAATGCGGGAATAGGTATCCACCGGATCGGTGGACAGCAGGTCGCCATGCGCATAGCTTTCAAGCTCGAACGAATAGAGCCCCGGATCGCGCGGGTTGCCGTTCTCGTCCATCCCGGCCCAGGTCATGGGTTCGCTCGAAACCGGAACCGGGATGCGATCCACCAGGGCACCACTGGCATCGCGCACCAGCAGGACCGTTTCATCGGCGGTCGCGGCCGGGCTTGGAAACAGCGTCACCGGCGCGCCATCGAACTGCGCCGGGGCATTGGTGCGCGCCTCCATCCCGACCCATCCGGCCATCTGCGCCATGCCGGTCAGGTTCATCTGCTGGGCCAGCCCTTCAAGCAGCTGATTGGTGCGCACCTGTTGCTCGACCCCGGAAAAAGTCGCCAGTTGCACCGCATAATCGGCGCTTTCTATGGGATTCAGCGGATCCTGATTCTCCATCTGAGTAGTCAGCATGCGTAGAAATGTCTCGAAATCCGAACTGGTTGACAGAGGGCTCGCCCCCGGCTGGGCAGGGGCTGCGCCTGGCCCGATCGGGTTCTGGGTGGGTTGGCCTATTTCCATGTCGTGCACTCCTTCAAAGGCGAATGTCTATGCCGGTATCGACCCGTGGCCCCCGCCCCGGCCGCTTGTCGGGCATGGAGATGTCGGCGAGGTCGGGAGAGCCTGACTCCCCCCCTCCGGCTGTTGCCATGCCACCATTGGCTGGCGCCCCCTGCCCGCTGTGTCCCCCCCGTCCGGCATTGAAGCCGAAACTCACCTCGCGATAGCCGACACTGCGCAATTCCTGCGCCAGTGTTTCAATATTGCGCCGCATGAGATCCATGGTTTCCGGGCGTTCGGTAGTAAGCTGCACCGCCAGATGCCCGTTATCGTGATGGAACACCAGCCGTACCTTGCCCAATTCCTCGGGGCTGAGGGTGAGTTCGACCGGGCCGCCGGGCAGGTTGCGGGCAAGATCGGCAACCTGCCCGCCCACATGGCGGGCCAGAGCGGGCTCGGCCTGAAGCGGCGCTGTGCCCGTCGGCAGCTGCATTGTCCCGGACAGCCGGGAGACCAGCTCGGCCACCGGTGCGGAATCATCCGGGAGCAGATCCTGAAGTGGGCCGGTTACCAGCCCCGCTAACGTATCCGGGGGCTGGGTCATTGTTGACTGCCCCGCAACATCGACCGGGGCAAGCGGAGCAGCCGGTGCCTTGGCCTGCTCCATGCTTGCATGCTGCGCTGCCGGCGTGCGC
This sequence comes from uncultured Aliiroseovarius sp., assembly GCA_964585355.1. GTDB lineage: Bacteria > Pseudomonadota > Alphaproteobacteria > Rhodobacterales > Rhodobacteraceae > JAAEUB01. The sequence continues at coordinate 488 of CAZPDV010000189.1, read as the reverse complement.
TCCGGGCTGGAGTGATCGGCGCGCGGGTCCCGGTCAGCCAGTTGTGATCGGAGCTTTTCAGGCGTCCCAGCAGGCAATTGCGTATCCGGCAGTGACGCCACGCTCCCAGGCATTGGCACCTCGGCCTCACCGCCAGGAGAGGGTGGCGAGGGAGGTAGGTCGAGCGTACTGCCGGAAAGGTGGTTAGCGACCCTTGTCGCGCCCGGCGCATCGGATCTGGTTTCCTGCACCTGCAACGTGGCTTGCGAAACAGATATCTCGGACAGGTTTGGCGCATCACCAGAGGCGACCCGGCCCATGGCGATTTCAGCGCCGGACCGACCGGCCATGTTCACGTCACGGATGCCCGCCAGGAATATCTTGTCTGATTGATTCTGCACGACGGGTTCGACAACATCGGAACCCCCTGCCCGAGAAGATTCGGTGCCGGGTATAATCGTAGCGGACGACCATGCCGCGGCCGTTGATATCGGAGCCGATTCGGCGCT
>CAZPDV010000188.1:0-4564 GCA_964585355.1 uncultured Aliiroseovarius sp. | reverse complement strand
CAAGAGCATTGCCGCCTTTGCCGGCGTTTTCAGCACCCACCCATCCAGCGCCACCTGATAGCCGCCTTCGGCCCGGCTGACCCCGGCATTTTCCCAGAACCGCTTCATCCCTCCCCCTCCCAAAGCCTGTCCAGCGCCGGTTCCAGCGCCGCAAAATCCTTCACCAGCAGATCGGCGCCGGCATCGCGCAACGCCTGCGGCGGATGATAGCCCCAGGTGACGCCAATGCTTCTGTATCCCGCGGCCCGGCCCATTTCCATGTCATAACTGGTATCGCCGACCATGACCGCCTGCGCCGGCTCGACCCCGGTCTCGGCCAGGGCTGCCTCAAGCATGGAAGGATGCGGCTTGGACGGGTGCCCGTCGGCGGTCTGGCGGGTGACGAAATAGCGGTCGAGCCCGTGCACCTCGCAGATGTGGTCGAGCCCGCGCCGCGCCTTGCCGGTGGCAACGCCCAGAAGCAGCTCGGGCCGGGCATGCAGCCGCGCCAGCGCCGCGCGAGCGCCGGGATAGAGGGGGGTATTTGCCTCGCCCCCGGCCTCGGCCCGAAGGCTCAAAAACGCGTTTTTATAAAGGCTTATCGCCTTTTCAAGCGCGTCAGGAGCAAGGCCCGGCAGCAGGGCCGCCACTGCCTGATCCAGCGACAGCCCGACAATGGAAAGCACCTTTTCCCGTGGCGGCATCGCCAGGCCCATTTCCCCAAAAGCGCGGGCCATGGCGGCAAGGATGAAGTCCTGGCTGTCCACCAGCGTACCGTCCATGTCGAACACCACCAGCCGCAGGGGGGCGCTCATGCGGTATCCTCGAACGGATCGTCAGGCACCTCCTCGGGGACAAGGCCGAGGCTGTCCCAGCTGCGGGCCATATGCGCGGGCAAGGGCGCGGTAATGGTCAGGCGCTTGCCGGTAAAGGGGTGGGTGAAGGACAGGCTGCGCGCATGCAGGTGCAGCTTGCGGCTGAGCACCCCACCGCCGCCCGCGCCCCAGCCATCGCCCAGGTTTTCCTGAGCACTGCCGCCATATTTGCCGTCACCGATGATCGGATGCCCCAGCCCGGCCATATGCGCGCGTAGCTGATGGGTGCGCCCGGTGACCGGCACCAGCGCCACCCAGGCGGCGCGCCCGCCCAGATTGGCCAGCACCGCGTAATCGGTGGTGGCGCGGCGGGCGCCCTCGGTGGTGGCGACCTCACGCGGGTGCACCAGGCGCATCTTTTCGCCGGCGCCGCCCTTGCCATGGCCGGCGGCCTTGACCAGCCCATAGGTGATGCTGCCCATGCGCGGCACCGGCAGACCGGCCACCAGCGCCCAGTAGATCTTGCGCGTGGCGCGGTCGCGAAAGGCGCGGGTCAGGGCGCTGGCCGCGGCACCGGTACGGGCCAGCAGCAGCACCCCGGACGTGTCCTTGTCCAGCCGGTGCACCAGGCGCGGCTTGTCCCCGCCAAAGCGCAGGGCCTCGGACAGGCCGTCCACATGCCGCGCCTGCCGCGAACCGCCCTGCACCGGCAGGCCGGGCGGCTTGTTCAGGGCGATCAGGTGCTCGTCGCGATAAAGCACGGCCTCGCGCATCATTTTCGCGTCCGCCTCACTTGGCGCGGTCGCCCGGCGCGGCAAGGCTTTTTCCGACGGGTCGGGCGCGGGCAAGGGCGGCACCCGGACCTCGTCGCCGGCCTGCACCCTGGTTCCGGGCTTCACCCGCGCGCCATTTACCCGGATCTGACCCTTGCGGCACATCTTTTCGATCCGCCCCTGCCCCACATGCGAAAACTGCCGGCGAAACCAGCGATCGAGCCGCTGTTCGGCCTGGTCCTTGCCGATCGTCAGGATTTGAACGCCGCTCATGCCATCAGCGCCCGGGTGACAAGCACGCCGGCAACAATCGCGGCCAGGCCAATGGCAAGCGTGCCCAGCACATAGAGCGCCGCCTGCCAGATGTCGCCCCGCTCCACCAGGGTAAAGGTGTCCAGCGAAAAGGCGGAAAAGGTGGTGAAGCCGCCCAGCATGCCGGTCATGATCAGGGGCGCATAGGCATTGCCCCCCTTCCGCGCCAGTACCACGACGATGACCCCCATCAGGAACGAGCCGGCGATATTGGCGATGATGGTCCCCCAGGGAAAACCGTGGCCCAGAAAACGGGTCGCGGAGACATTGGTCAGATAGCGCGCGCTGGCGCCGATCGCGCCACCGGCGGCGACTTGCAGGAGATTTGTCAACATGGGCTTGTCTTGCGGGCGGGAAAGGGCCTTGTCAAGCGCGGACCGGGGGCCAGCCCCCGGACCCCCGGAGTATTTGCGGAAAGATGAAGATCAGCGGTTTTTTTCGGCACGTTTGCGGGCAAACCATTCCAGCCGTTTTTTCAGATCGCGTTCAAAGCCGCGTTCGACCGGGTGGTAAAAGGCAGGGCGGGGCATGGAATCCGGGAAGTAGTTCTGCCCGGAAAAGCCGTCCTGGGCGTCGTGATCGTATTGATAGCCGGCGCCGTATCCCTCGGCCTCCATCAGCTTGGTCGGGGCGTTCAGGATATGTTTGGGCGGGGGCGCGGAGCCGGTCTTTTTCGCCGCCTTCATGGCGGATTTGAACGCGACATAGGCGGCGTTGGACTTCGGGGCCAGGGCCAGATAGGTGGCGGCCTGGGCCAGGGCCAGTTCGCCCTCGGGCGAGCCCAGGCGCTCATAGGTATTCCAGGCATCGAGGCAGATCGCATTGGCCTGGGGATCGGCCAGGCCGATGTCTTCGACCGCCATGCGGGTCAGGCGGCGGGCGATGAAGCGCGGGTCTTCGCCGCCGGTGAGCATGCGCGCCAGCCAGTAGAGCGCGGCATCCGGGTCCGAGCCGCGAATGGATTTGTGCAGGGCCGAGATCAGGTTGTAATGCGCCTCGCCCGCCTTGTCATAGACCGCGGCGCGGCGCATCAGCCGCGCCGACAGGGCCGCGGTATCGAGCGGGGCCGGCGGGTTGGCGGCCCAGACCTGCTCGATCAGGTTGAGCAGCGCGCGACCATCGCCATCGGCCATTTCAATGAGCGCGCGGCGCGCCTCGTCGGTCAACGGCAGCGGCCCGCCCAGTTCAGCCTCGGCGCGCCGGGCCAGTTCCTCGAGGTCATCCGGCGACAGGCGGTTGAGCACCAGCACCTGCGCGCGGCTGAGCAGGGCCGCGTTCAGCTCGAAGGACGGGTTTTCGGTGGTCGCGCCCACCAGAAGGATGGTGCCGTCCTCCATATGCGGCAGGAACCCGTCCTGCTGCGCCTTGTTGAAGCGGTGAATTTCATCGACGAAAAGCAGGGTTCCGCGCCCGTTTGACCGGCGCAGTTTTGCCGCCTCGAACACCTTGCGCAGGTCCGGCACGCCGGTGAAAATCGCGCTGATCTGCACGAAGGCAAGCTCGGTCTCGTCGGCCAGAAGGCGCGCGATGGTGGTCTTGCCCACGCCGGGCGGCCCCCACAGGATCAGCGAGCCGAGGCTGCCGGCCGCCAGCATCGCCCCAAGCGGCGCATCGGGGCCCAGGACCTGTTCCTGCCCCACCACATCGGCCAGCCGCGCCGGGCGCAGCCGGTCGGCCAGCGGGCGGTGGGCCGCGTTCCCGCTGACAGGAGCGCCGGTATCAAACAGGTCGGACATGGGCGCAACCTAGGGCGTCGCTGCCAGAACCACAAGCCGCCCACCCGCATTGGCCATGAGCGCAAGTTCTGCTATCATGGGCCCAACCACCTGCCATGGAAGGTCCCATGAAAGTGACCGATGCCAAGCTGATCGAAGCGCTCAATACGCTGCCCAAGGCCGAGCGCGACGCGCTGCTGGAGTTCCTCGGGGCCCATGAATCCCCCCTGGGCGGGGACGAAGATGTGCAGGATTGGCTGGAATTTTCGGCTGAACTGCACCGCAAGCCGGGCGGACCGGGAAAAAACTGAAGCAAACCGCAAAACGAAAAGCCCCGCGCGGGATGTCGCGCGGGGCCTGGTCAAATGGCTGAGGGGCGGGTTTATTCCAGCCCGGCCTCTTCTTCTGCGGCAACGCGGGCCTTGTCGGCGGCACCCTTGGCAGATTCGTCCCGATCGACAAACTCGATGATCGCCATCGGCGCCATGTCGCCATAGCGGAAACCCGCCTTGAGCACGCGCACATAGCCGCCATTGCGGTCCTTGTAGCGCGGCCCCAGAACCTCGAACAGTTTCTTGACGTAGGCGTCCTGCTTGAGCTGGGCGGCGGCCTGCCTGCGGGCGTGCAGATCGCCCCGCTTGCCCAGCGTCACCAGCTTTTCCACGATCCGGCGCAGTTCCTTGGCCTTGGGCAGGGTGGTCTTGATCTGCTCATGTTCGATGAGCGAGCCGGCCATGTTGGCAAACAGCGCCTTGCGGTGCTCATGGGTGCGGTTCAGGCGGCGATAGCCTCTTTTGTGGCGCATTGGTTCGGTCCTTTTTGTGCTTTGTCCGGCAGCCCCATGCGCGGGGCCGCCTCCTTTGGAGTGGGCATCCTGCCCGGTGCGATCAGATCAGAACTGATCTTCGAATTTCTTGGCCATGTCCTCGATGTTTTCCGGCGGCCATTCTTCCACGTCCATGCCCAGATG
>CAZPDV010000187.1:0-4568 GCA_964585355.1 uncultured Aliiroseovarius sp. | reverse complement strand
AAAGACCAGCATCCACAGCCCACGCTTCCAGATCGCCCCCCTGTCGCCCTCGGGGGCATGCACCACCTGCGCCTGGTCTGCTCTCTCGGCCATTTTCGCCTCCTTTCACAACTGTTCCTGCCAGAAAGATAGGCATCCAGGGCGCATTTCCAAGCCGGCGGCACCTGGCCGGGCGCCGCGCCGCGCCGGTTCTGCGCCGCTGCCCGCTTGCCGCCCGCGCCATCCTCGCCTATTGAGAGAGCGCAACAGAAAGGCCGGTCATGCGCATTCTCATCACCAATGACGACGGGATCAACGCGCCGGGGCTTGCGGTGCTGCACCAGATCGCCAGCGCGCTGGCCGGGGCACAGGGCGAGGTCTGGACCGTGGCCCCGGCCTTTGAGCAATCCGGGGTGGCGCATTGCATTTCCTACACCAAACCGATGATGGTCTCGGGCTTCGGGGAACGGCGCTTTGCGCTTGAGGGCTCGCCCGCCGATTGCGTGCTGGCGGGGCTGCATGACATCCTGCCGGCGCCCCCCGACCTGGTGCTCTCGGGCGTCAACCGGGGCAACAATGCCGGGGAAAACGCGCTTTATTCCGGCACTGTGGGCGGCGCCATGGAGGCGGCGCTGCAGGGCATTCCGGCGGTGGCGCTGTCGCAATATCTGGGGCCGGAGAACCGCGATCTCGACGACCCGTTCGAGGCGGCGCGCGCCCATGGCACGGCGGTGCTGCGCGCGCTTCTGGACCACGCGCCATGGCATGCCGGTGACGATTACCAGTTGTTTTACAACGTGAATTTCCCGCCGGTGCCGGCCGATTCGGTGCAGGGGGTCGCGGCCACCCGCCAGGGTTTTCGCCCCGATACCTGCTTTGCGACCGAGCCCTATACCGCGCCTTCGGGGCGCAAGTATCTGTGGATCCGGGGCGGCGAACAGGACCGGGTATGCGCCCCCGGCTCGGACGTGGCGGCCTGCCTGCAGGGCCATGTTTCGGTCACCCCGATGCGCGCCGACCTGACCGCCCATCACAGCGTCGCGGCCCTGGCCCAGGGGCTGCGCAAGGCCCCGCTGGCATGAGCGAGCCGCCCGCAAACCGGCCGCCCGCCGGGCCGGCCCCGGCGCCGGCCAGCGATGCCGAGCGCAAGATGCAGTTCCTGTTCGCGCTGCGGTCGCGCGGGGTCACCAACAGCCGGGTTCTGGCGGCGATGGAAAAGGTGGATCGCGGCCTGTTCCTGCGCGGCCTGTTTGCCGAACGCGCCTATGAGGACATGCCGCTGCCGATCGCCTGCGGGCAGACCATTTCGCAACCCTCGATCGTCGGGCTGATGACCCAGGCGCTGGAGGTGCCGGCCCGCGGCAAGGTGCTCGAAATCGGCACCGGCAGCGGCTATCAGGCGGCGATCCTGTCGCGGCTGGCGCGCCGGGTCTATACGCTCGACCGGCACCGGCGGCTGGTGCACGAGGCCCGGCGCCTGTTCGAAGCGCTGGACCTGACCAACATCACCGCCATCTGTGCCGACGGCACCCGCGGCCTGCCGGAACAGGCGCCGTTTGACCGCATCATCGTCACCGCCGCCGCCGAGGACCCGCCCGGCCCCCTCTTGGCGCAGCTGGCAATTGGCGGTATCATGGTGCTGCCGGTGGGCCAGTCCGACCATGTGCAGCGCCTGATCAAGGTGACGCGGGGGGCGGATGGCTTTGAGTATGAAGAGCTTCTGCCGGTGCGTTTCGTGCCCTTGCTGGAGGGGTTGGGACAGGAATAGCTGAAACAGAGACCGCGCGGCCATGCCCGGGCGGGGGACGTGGACGGGGAAGTGTAAAGGTACAAACGGGGCCGCAGGCAACGGGCGCAAGACCCGCAAGGCCACCGCATGAAAACGCCCGGAAAACGGGCAGGTATTGAGGACGAACAGATGCTGATTTCACAAAATGCGCTCGGGGCCCCCTTCCGCACCTCCCTGCGGGCCGCGCTTCTGGGCGGCGCGCTTCTGGCGCTGGCCGGGTGCGAAAACGGGGCCGATTTCGACATGCGCCACCTGATGGGCGGCTTTTCCACCACCCCGGCGGTACAGCAGCGGCTGAGCGCCGACCGCCCGACCCCGGATGCGCGCGGGGTGATCTCCTATCCTTCCTATCAGGCCGCCGTGGCAAAGCGCGGCGATTCCGTGGCCACCCTGGCCCAGCGCGTGGGCCTGCCGGCGGCCGAGCTTGCCCGCTATAACGGCCTGCCGGTGGATGCGCCCCTGCGCGAAGGCGAACTGGTGGTGCTGCCCTCGCGGGTGGCCGAGCCTGCCGGCGGGCCGATCACCCCCGCCCCCGGCACCGGCAAGACCGACACCATCGCCATCACCACCCTGGCCGGCAATGCGCTGGACCGGGCCGAGGGCAATGCCGCCACCGCCACCGCGCCCAGCCCGGCCGCCGCCCAGCACATGCTGGAAAGCGAAGAGCCCTCGCGCCACCGGGTCAAGCGCGGCGAAACCGCCTATTCGATCGCGCGTGCCTATAATGTTTCGGTGCGGGCGCTGGCCGACTGGAACGGGCTGGATTCGTCCTTGACCGTACGCGAGGGGCAGTTCCTGCTGATCCCGCCCACCGCCACCGTGCAGACCGCGCCGCCGCGCACCGAGGCCCCCGGCGAAGGCAGCCAGACCCCGGTGCCGCCCTCGGCCGCAGAGCCGCTGCCGGACGCTTCCGCCACCGCCACCCCCCCGGCCGAGCCGCCCTCGCCCAACCTGGCAAGCGGCGCCACCGAGGCCTCCTCGGCGCGCATGGTCATGCCGGTGGACGGGCGCATCATCCGCGCCTATGAACGCGGCAAGACCGACGGCATCGACATCGCCGCCGCCGCCGGAAGCCCGGTGCGCGCCGCCGCCGCCGGCACCGTCGCCGCCATCACCCGAAACACCGAACAGGTGCCGATCCTGGTGCTGCGCCACCCGAACAACGTGCTCACCGTCTATGCCAATATCGACAATATCACCGTTGAAAAGGGCGACCGGGTCAGCCGCGGGCAAAAGATCGCCGTGGTACGCGACGGCAGCCCCAGCTTTCTGCATTTCCAGGTGCGCGAAGGGACCGAAAGCGTCGATCCCGAGGGCTATCTGAACTGATGTTCCGGGAATGGAAGGCGCGTCCTCCAATCGCCCATGGAACGAGAGGTTTGCGCCCGACACCGGGGTGGGCGCGCGCCCCGAGAGCTGCCCGGCGCCTGCCCGTTCGCAAGGCTGGCAAGCTGTTGAAACCGCGCAGCCAATTCGCGCCCGCCCTGGGGGGCGGGGTCGGGCGCGAACCGGATCGCAGGCGATCCGGGGCATGCCTTGAATGAGGCGGCCTTTCGGTTCCCAAAAACGACCGTGGGCCGCGCCGGGCCAGGGGCCACACCGCTGGGCGCTTGCAAAACTCCTGTAAGAATCAGGAATTAAACAGGCGTTCAGTTCAGCAATCGGGCGGGAAGGATCGCAGCATGGATTTTGCACTTTCAGAGGAACAGCAGGCCATTTTCGACATGGCCCATGCCTTTGGCCAGGACAATATCGCGCCATATGCCCAGGAATGGGAAGAGGCCGGCACCATCCCCAAGGCGCTCTGGGCCGAGGCGGCCGGGCTGGGCTTTGGCGGGCTTTATGTGAGCGAGGAACATGGCGGCTCGGGGCTCACCCGCCTCGACGCGACCCTGGTATTCGAGGCGCTGGCCATGGCCTGCCCGGCGGTGGGCTCGTTTCTGTCGATCCACAACATGGTGGGCGGCATGATCGACAAGTTCGGCACGCCCGAACAGAAGGCAAAATGGCTGCCCGACCTGTGTTCCATGAACAAGATCTTCTCCTATTGCCTGACCGAGCCGGGCTCGGGCTCGGACGCAGCCGCGCTCAAGACCCGGGCGGTGGCGACCGAGGACGGCTTTGCCCTGACCGGCGCCAAGGCGTTCATCTCGGGCGGCGGCTATTCGGATGCCTACCTGGTCATGGCCCGCACCGGCGAGGACGGGCCGCGCGGCATTTCCGCCATGGTGGTCGAGACCGGCACGCCGGGGCTTTCCTTTGGCGCGCCCGAGCGGAAAATGGGCTGGAAGGCGCAACCGACCGCCGTGGTAAACTTGGATAATTCGAATATTCCGGCGGAGAATCTGATCGGAGAACCGGGCAAAGGTTTCACTTATGCGATGGCGGGGCTGGATGGCGGGCGGTTGAACATCGCCGCCTCGGCCCTGGGCGGCGCCCAGGAGGCGCTGAACCGGACCCTCACCTATATGGGCGAGCGCAAGGCCTTTGGCCGCACCATCGACCAGTTCCAGGCGCTGCAATTCCGCCTGGCCGAGATGGAGATCAAGCTGCAATCGGCCCGCACCTTCCTGCGCCAGGCGGCCTGGAAGCTGGACCAGGGCGCGCCGGACGCCACCAAGTTCTGCGCCATGGCCAAGATGTACACCACCGACGCCGCTTTCGAGGTGGCCAATGGCTGCCTGCAACTGCATGGCGGCTATGGCTATCTGGCCGATTACGGCATCGAGAAGATCGTGCGCGATCTGCGGGTGCATCAAATCCTTGAGGGCACCAATGAAATCATGCGCCTGATCGTCAG
>CAZPDV010000186.1:0-4602 GCA_964585355.1 uncultured Aliiroseovarius sp. | reverse complement strand
TGATCGTCGGCATCGAAACCGGGGCTGTCGATGATGATCTTGGACTTGAGCCTGGGCGCGTGCGAGGTGCGCAGTTGCAGATAGCTTTCGATGCGCTTGCCCTCGCCCCTGGCCACGCGCTCGATTTCGCCGGAAATGCGATAGAAGGGGAAGCGTGGATCGGCATCCAGCGCGCTACCCGGCAGGGTGTGATTGCCCGCCGTCGCCGAGGAGCGATAGGTGATGACGGTGAACTTGTCATCCACCGCCTGGTTGCCGGTATCCTGGATTTTCTCGCCGATATAGGTGTTGATGAAGGTGGACTTGCCCGAGGAAAACGTGCCCAGCACCGCCACCAGCGGCCACCAGCTGATCTTGGTGGCAAGCGAGCTTTCCCGCTCCAGCAGCCCCAGCCGATAGAGGATCCGGTCAAGCTTGTAATAGGTCGGCAGCACCTCGAGCAGGGCCGGGTTTTCCTGTGCCAGGTGGCTTTCCAGGCTCGACAGGCGCTTTTTCAGAAACTGGCTCACGGGGTGTCCTCCATCGCCTTTTGCACCCTGCCGGCGGCGGCCCGGTCGAGCATCTGCAGCACGTTTTCCAGCATCTGCGCCTGCTGGCGCCGGCCGGCCTTGAGCGCGGCCATGGCGGCGGCCTCGTATTGGGTTGCGGCCTCGACCCGGTTGCCATTCATGTAATAGATGTTCCCCAGTTCGCCATGCGCGGCCTCGTCATCGGGATATTGTGCCAGCATTTTGCGGTAGTTGGCAATCGCCGCGTTCATGTCGCCCTGCCAGAAGGCGCGGCGGGCGGCATCGAGGCTGGCATCGCGGCCAGCGGGCGCGGCGGTGGGGGCCGGCGCGGGCTGGGGCGCCGGGCGCGGCGTCTGCAACACCCCGGCGGTGGAGGCCGCAGCCGGTGGCGTGGGCACTTGCAGGGCGGCCGGGGCCGGTTGTGCGGCGGGGGCGGGGGCCGGAGCCGGGGCCGGTTGTGCGGCAGGCTCCGTGGGGTGCGTGACCGGGGCCGCCGGCACGCCGTTTTCGCCCGGCGGCGGGGCAAAGACCGGCTCGGCCGGTTGCGCAGCCGGGGCCGGCGCCGGGGCGGGCTCTGGCATGGTGCTGCTTGCCGATACCTGCGCCGGGGCCTCATCGCCGCCCCAGCCCAGCGCCTGTGTCAGCCGGTCGCGGTTGAAGAATGCAAACACTGCCAGGGCAACCGCCAGGTAGATTGCCAGAAGGCGCAGGATCGGGGCAAACATTTCACTCTCCTTTATCGCAACTTATCCGGCGCAGACCACCCGCGCCAGCGCGTCCAGTTCCTCGGCCGCTTTCGAGCGCGGCTCGAGCTCGGCCACCGACAGCCCTTCGGAAAACGAGCGGCGGAAGGCCAGCCGCTGCACCAGCTTTTCGGCCACCGGGGTAATGCCGGGCAGCATGGCAAGCGCCTCGTATGCCTCGGCGTTTTCGCGCGAGCGGGGGTGCGGGTCGGCGCGGTTGAGAAAGGCCATCACCTGGGGCAGCTTGCCGCCACGCTCTTCACGCATGATCGCCAGAAACCGCTGCGTGGCCCAGATATCGGCCTGGCTCGGGGTCACCGGGATCACCACCCGGTCGGCCCAGCGGATGGCGGCGCGCATCGCCTCCATGTCCGAGGCGCCCACGTCGATCAGGTATTCGACCCCCTTCCTGCGCCGCGCAGGCAGGCTGTTGACCACATCCAGGCCCGGCTCGATCCCGTCCTCGGCGCGGATCGCGGCCACGTCGGTCACCGTGCGTTGCGGGTCGAGGTCGCAGACCTGCACCGTCTGCCCCTGCGCCTGTTGCCACAGCGCCAGGTTGAAGACGACGGTGCTCTTGCCGGTGCCGCCCTTGAAATTTGCGTAAAGACTGCGCATGGTCCTGATCCTCGTGTTACTGTCCGCCGCCGGTGGCGGGCGCCGGTTGCGCCTCAACCCTGGTGAACCCTTCCGGGGGCATGAACATGGCCGGGTCGATCGGCCCCACCTGGATGTCTTTCAGCGCCCGGACGATGCCGCCGGGCATTTCTTCGCGCACCACCACCAGCAGCTCGGGGTCGAACCACCAACCGCCGATCGCGGCGGGCTGACCGGGGCGCTGCAGCGAAGTTGCCCAGTATTCCACCTGGCGGCCCTCGAATTCCTGCATCGCCTGGAAGGTCATGGTCATGGCGGTGCCATCGGGCCAAAGCTGGCTGAGCGCGCGCCGGCGGCCGGCATCCCATTCCACCCGCATCGCCCCCTGCACGTTGGCGGTGGTGATCTCCCAACTCTGGGTGGTTATGCCGGAAACCTTGCCTTCGCCCACCGGCTTGCAGGTCATCTGCGCGGCCTGCATCTCGGCCGGCAGCGGGCACGGGGTCGAGGCCCCGGCCACCGCCTGTGCCACCGAAGGGTCGCGGATCTCGGCATAGGTCTTGCTGGCGGGATCGACCAGATAGGCCACGCCTTCGGCGCCGCGCATGATCTGGATCGAGCTGTGATCGCCGGCCTCGAGTTCAATCCGCATGTTGTCGCCGGCTTTCATGATCCGCCCGGTCTGGATGGAGCCATCCGGCATGGTCTGCACCGCGGTCGCGGCAAAGGCCGGCGCCGCCGGGGCCACGGGTGCGCCCGCCGTCTGGGCCAGCGCCGGGCTGCTCAGCACTGCCAGCGCAAGCGCCAGTTTTCGGGTCGATTTCAGGACGGCAGCAACGGGTGTCATCGGGGTCTCCGGTCTGGGTGCCCGCCCCGGCGCATGGCCGGGACGGGGCGTGTCGTGACAGGGCCTCAGTTCGAGGCGGGCGCTTCCGGCGCGGCATCGCCGGATTCCGGGGCCTCGGGGGCAGCCGGCGCGGTCGGAGCACCGGGGAAGCCCGGCGGCGGCGGCATCATGCCCGGCTGCGGATAGCCCGGAGGCACCGCGCCCTCGGCACCGGGGGCCACCGGCGGATAGCCATAGGGGTAGCCGCCATAGGGATAGCCATAGCCGTTATAGCCATTGCCATACCCATAGCCGTAGCCCTGACCCGAGCCGGAGCCCTGGGTGCGGGTCTTGCCCGAGAAGCTCATGTCAAAGCTGCCATCGCCCAGGCCGTTGCCGTTGAACGGGCCCCAGTTGTTACCCCAGCCGTTGTTGCCCCAGCCATTGCCCCACGGGATCCAGCCATTGCCCCAGCCGGGACCGACCCAGGGGCCCCAACCGTTGCCCCAGCCGGGACCGTAGCCATAGCCGGGGCCGTAATATCCCGGCCCCCAGTATTGCGCGTTGGCTTCCACTGCGGTGAAGCTTGCTGCGGCGGCAATCGCCGCGATCATCAGACTTTTCTTCATTTCTCTTTCTCCATTTGTCGTCCCGGTCTGAAAAGGATGAAACGGGCACTGGGACGCGCGCCGCGTATCATGTTGGCAAGGGGGTCCAGCCCCTGCCGGTTCTCTGCGGTCACCAGAAACCAAAGGGTGAACCGCCGAAGAAGGGAATGGTGCCAGGCAGGCCCCAGCCGCCCAGGCCGGGGACAAGGCCCGGATAGACACCGCCATAGGGATAGCCGCCATAGGGCGCCGCACCGTAATATCCGACAGCCGGATAGCCCCCGCCCGGCAGGCCGTACCCATACAGGCCCGGCAGGCCAGCAGGCGGGTAAGCCGGATAGATGCTGCCGTAATAGGGGGCCGCATAGGGGGCAGCCGGCACCGCAGCCGGGGGCGCCACCGCTTGCGGCGGCGGCAGGCTGCTGGTGGCGGTACCGGCCGGCGCATAAACCGACGCGGCTGGCGCAACTGCCGCCGGGGCCCCGCCCTGGGCTGCGCTGCCCTTGGCCAGGCGCTGCTCCAGATCGGCCGGCGCATAGACTGACCCGGCCTGACTGCCACCGCCCCAGACCTGCGCATTGGCCTCAGGCGCCGAGGGCCGTGGTGCAACCGGCGCCGGCGCCCAGCGATTGCCCCCCTCGGCCAGCGCCTCGCCCGCCAGCACCAGCCAGGCCAGCACCGCCAGCACTGCAATCAGCCGGGCCGGCAGGTCGGGTTCCTCAAACCGGGTGCGCAACCGGGCGGTCAGGTTTTCAATCACGATATGCTGCATGGCCCGCCCTCACTTTCTCGCCGAAGACGCCGACGAACCGGAACCATAGGCCGGGGCCGGCGGCATCGCCCAGTAGGGTATCGCCACCTGTCCCGGATAGGGCGGGTAACCGTACTGGCCATAACCGTAGCCGGGGAAATAGCCGGGGCCGATCTGCCCGCCATAGGCAGGCGCGGCCCTCTGGCCGGCATTCATCGGAGCGGCAGTGCGGCCAGCAGGGGAGAGCTGCCGATTGGCCGCCGCACCACCGCTCCGTGGCTCGGGGCTGACAGCGGGAGAGGCTCCGCCCTGAGCTGAAGTGGAGTGTTGCCCCGCCGATATCGGCGCCCGCATCCAGTATGGCATCTGCATGGCCGGCGGCGGGGCCCAGATCTGCGTGGCGCTGGGTTGTTGTGAAGAGGAGACCGCCGCCGGTGCGCCCGACCCTGAGGGGGCTGGCGTCACCATGCCCTGCATGGCGGGGATTTGCGGCATCGCCTGATAGGGGCCAGGCGGCGGCGGCACGACCTGGGCCCGGTTCAGTTTCGGTATTACCGCGACCACCGAG
>CAZPDV010000185.1:0-4605 GCA_964585355.1 uncultured Aliiroseovarius sp. | reverse complement strand
CGGTATCGGCCTTGCGGGTGACGAAACCATGCAGGAACCCGGCCGGGATCAGCAATTGCCGGCCATTGTCAAAGCTCAGCTCGGCCCCGGTCCAGTGCCCATAGGTCGGACTGCCCCGGCGAATGTCCACGGCCACGTCAAACAGCCGCCCACGCCCGCAGCGCACCAGCTTGGCCTGGGCGTGGGGCGGCGCCTGGAAATGCAGACCGCGCACCGTGCCAGCACTGCGCGAAAACGAGTGATTGTCCTGCACGAAATCCAGGTCGATCCCGGCGCCGGCCAGCGCGGCCCGGTTCCAGCTTTCGCTGAAAAACCCGCGATTGTCGCCAAAGCGCCGGGGCGTGATCATCAGCACGCCGGGCAGGGATGTGGAAACGATCTCGATCATTGCTGCGGGCACTCTTTCGCAAATATCCCCCGATCTTGTGGCATATGGCACCCCGGAGGGAAAGGCGCGAATACCCGCCAGGGCTGTGTACCCACCCGGCGCCTCCCCGGTTTCTTCTTGAAAGGGACAGGCCTTTGCGGCATCAACGCTGCGAAAACACGGCCGCTTTCCCTTCTGGGAAAGGTCTGGCCGGGTCAGCCAGACGGGACAACCGGAGCCATATGCCACACACTGTCTTTATCGTCATGGCTGTGTATGACCCGAACCCGGACTTCCTGCGCGCGCAGCTTGAATCCATCGCCGCACAAGACCACCGCGACAGGCGCCTGATCTGCGTGATTGCCGATACCCGCTCGGCCGATCTGACCCGGCACCTGGCCGGGCAGGCCGGGCTGGCGGCGGAACTGGTCGAGCCCGACCACCCGCTTGACAGCGTGCGCGCCTTCGAGGCCGGGCTGAGCCGCGCGGTGCGGCAGGGGCGGGCGCTGGCCGATGAACAGGGGCAGGAGCCGCTGATCGCCCTGTGCGATCAGGACGATGTCTGGCATCCCGACCGGCTGAGCCGCGGCATTCAGGCGCTGCGCGAAACCGGGGCCGAACTGGTGCACAGCGATGCCCGGCTGATCGACGAAACCGGCACGCTGCTGCACGAATCGCTGTTTGCCCATGAACGACGCCACCCCGATCCGGGGCTGCGCGGGCTGCTCTATCGCAACACCATTACCGGCATGACCAGCCTGTTTCGCCTGCGCCTGGCCGAGCTGGCCCTGCCCTTCCCCGCGCAAAGCGGGGTGCATTTCTATCACGATCTGTGGCTGGGCCTGCTGGCCGAAAGCCTTGGCGGGGTGCATCTGATCCGTGCGCCGCTGGTCGATTACCGACAGCACGGGGCCAATGCCATCGGCGCGATCGACCGGCAGAACCGGCGGCCGGGGCTGGCACGCCTGCGCCGGGTTTTCAGCCAGGAATGGCTGCGGCGCGAGGCCGGCGCCTATGGGCTGGCGCGCTACCTGGCGCACGAGGTGCATTTTCGGCTCAGCCAGGCGGTGGCTTCGGACCTGGTCGAACATGGCAAGGCCCGGCCGGCCCCCCTGAAACCGTTCTTGCGCAAGGGGCGTGGGGCCGGGGCGCATCTGCTTGATGCGGCGCGGCTGGGGCTGGGCGGGCGGCCGGGGCTGGCGCGCATCGCCGCCGGCTTTGCCGTCATCCAGAGCGGGCGCCTGGCCTGGGCCCTGCGCCGGGCGTTGGGAGAGGGGCTGCGCCACCAGCTCGCCGCCTTTGACGCGCGCCTTTATGCGCTTTCGCCCGGCGTTCCCCCGCATCCGCTGGGGCTCGACCCGGACCATGACAGCACCGCCGGCAGCGCCGCCTGGACCACCCGGATCGATCAACGCAAGACCCCCGCCTGGACCCCGGAATTCAGCGCCGAGCGCCCTGCCCTGTCGGTGCTGGTGCCCACCCTCAACCCGACCGAGATTTTCGCCGGCATCACCACGGCGCTTGATTTCGGCCTGGGAGTCGCCGCCGCCGGCCACCCGGTGCGCTTCATCGCCACCGACCTGCCGATCGCCTCCTACGAGGCATCACGCCAGATGCTGCTCAAGCGCCTGCCGGCGGCCTCGGACACGGCCCGGGCGCATATTTCCCTGCATTGCGGCCGGCACGAACAGACCCTGCCCGCCCATGCCGATGACCGCTTTCTGGCCACCGCCTGGTGGAGCGCCCATGTCGCCGATACCCTGATCCGCGAGACCCCCTTCACCCCCCGCACGTTCTTCTATCTGTTGCAGGATTTCGAGCCGAACTTCTATCCCTGGGGGGTGGAATATGCCGATGCCATGGCCAGCTATGCGCTGAATTTCGAGCCGATCTTCAACACCACCTTCCTGCGGGACTATTTTGCCGGGCAGGGTTTCGGTTTTGCCGGCGAGGGCGCGCTCACCTTTCACCCGGCGATCGAGCTGGAGCGCTATGCCACCGGCCAGCGCCGCGCGCCGGGCAAGCGCCGCCGCCTGGCGCTTTATGGCCGCCCGGAAGTGGCCCGCAACATGTTCGCCACCGCGCTTGAGGCGCTGGCGCTTTTCCTTCAGGCCGAAGCCATCGCGCCCGAGGAAATCGAGCTGGTCTCGGTCGGGCTGGGGCATGAGCGGATCCGCCTGCCCGACGGGCATGTTCTGACCAGCCTGGGGAAGCTGCCGCTGGAAACCTACCCGGACTTCCTGCTCGGGGTCGATCTGGGGCTGGCGCTGATGTATTCGCCCCATCCCAGCCACCTGCCGCTGGAAATGGCGGCCTCGGGGGTGCGGGTGGTGACCAACCGTTTCGGCCCCAAGGACCTGAGCCGGCTGAGCGGGCTGATCCATTCGGCCGCGCCCGAGCCGCGCGCCCTGGCGCACGCCCTGGCCGAGGCCTGGCGGGCCAGCGCCACCCCCCCTGACGCGGCCGAACGCCGGATCGACCTGACCCGGCTGGGCCAGCCCCCGGAAGCGGTGATCGCACAGCTGGCCGACCGCCTGAAACATCCGGCCGGAGGAGGCGCGTGATGCAGCAGGGCAAACGCCGGATCATCCTGCATGTGGGTTCGCCCAAATGCGGCTCGACCTATCTGCAACGGGTGCTGCTGGGCAATGCCGAGCTTCTTGAAACCCACGGCATCCGCTATCCGAAACCGCCCGGCGCCCATCCCGGCAATGCCGGCGCGCTGGAGCAGATCACCCGCCCCGAGGTCGAGGAAATGCTGGCAGGCGGTATCCATACCCTGCTGCTGTCTCACGAGGATCTCTATGCCGTGCCGCATCGCGGCGCCGGGCTGCGTACCATTGCCGACGCGCTTGGGCTGGAGCTGCAGGTGGTGGCGTTTCTGCGCCCGATCAGTGCCTTCATCTTCAGCGATTATTCCCAGTTCATGAAGCAGTTCTTTGAAACCTATCTGCAAAGCCGCACCCCCTATGACGGGCGCGATTTCGAGGCTTTCGCCAGCTATCGCCTGTCGCTGATCAAGCCGGCCACCTATCTGAAGAAATGGGAACAGCTGGCCCACCGGCCGCTGATCCTGGCCCGGCACCTGGAGATCCGGCCGGTCTATGAGCGGCTGCTGGGGCCGGGGCCGGAGCTTGACTGGCACGTGCCCAGGGTCGAGACCAACCCCTCGCTGCGGGTCGAGGATTGCGAGCGCATCGCCGAGGCCATGCGCGACCCGGCGCGCGACGACGAGGAAATCCGCGCCATGTTCCGCGACGCCTTTCACAAGACCGGACAGCCCGATGCCGGGCGCAGCCCCAGGCGCGTGGCCCGGATCGAACGGATGTTTGCCCGGCAGAACCGGGAGCTGAAAAAGGCCTTCGGCTTTGACAACAGCCCGGCGGCATCCGGGCGCCCGCCTACCAGGTGATCTCGCCGCGGATCAACCTCTGATAGAAGGCGATCCCGCCCATCACGTTTTCGAAAAACCGCACCTTGCCCTCTTCCAGCACCACCGCATGCTGGCACAACCGCTGCGCCTGACCCAGGGAATGGGTCACCATGATGGTGCCGCTCTGCTCGATCCGGGCGGCGAACATGGCATCGCTCTTGCGGCGAAACTCCTCATCCCCCACCGCGGTGATCTCGTCCACCAGGTAGGTATCGAAATGAATCCCCATGGACACCGCAAAGGCCAGGCGCGAGCGCATCCCCGAGGAATAGGTGCGCACCGGCAGGTGAAAATGCCCGCCGAGCCCGGCAAAATCCTGCACGAAATCGGCCAGTTCGTCGCTGTCCACCCCCTGGATACGGGCAATGAACCGGGTGTTTTGCAGCCCGGTCAGCTCGGGATGGAACGAGCCGGCAAACCCCACCGGCCAGGAGACGCTGCCCTTGCGGATGATCCGCCCGCGATCCGGGCGCATGCCGCCGGCAATCATCTTGAGCAAGGTGGACTTGCCCGCCCCGTTGCGCCCCAGCAGCGCCACCGCCCGGCCGGCGGGAAAGGTCAGCGATATGCCATCGGCCACCACCTTGCGCTGACCATTGAGCACGAATGTCTTGTGAATGTTTTTCAGAGCAATCATGCCGCCCCCTGCCCCGGCGTCAGCGCCGATCCCGGATCGGAAACCACACCCCCGACAGAGCGGCTCCCGCATGGCCGGGCCGGGCCTTGCGCCCGGTCTGTTCGCCCGGCCTTGCCGGGCAGCGCCTGCCTGCCCCCCGGCAGGCGCTTTTGCAAGGGCGCGTCCGGT
>CAZPDV010000184.1:0-4615 GCA_964585355.1 uncultured Aliiroseovarius sp. | reverse complement strand
TGTCGCACCAAATCGAATTCGTCGGGCAGGGCGAACGCATTTGCTTGCGCAAACGCTGCCTCGCCCTGCCAGCCGAATACCGGATTCTGATCAGGTGCGCCACGCTTTAGCGGGCGCTGCGCCGGTCGGCGGCGATCTCGCTGGTAATAAAGTCGCGAAAGGCGGAAATCCGTTTGGATTGGCGCAATTCTTCCGGAAAGGCGAGGAATACCGGGATCTCCTGGCTTTCCAGTTCCGGCAAGACGCGGACAATTTCGGGAAAATCGCGAATCACGTAATCCGGCAGCACGCCAATGCCAAGCCCGTTCAGCATCGCTTGCAGCACACCGAAATAATTGTTCACGGTCAACAGCGAGCCGACATTCAGGGTCAGCAGAAAATGGGTGAAACGCGAGCCGGCAAAGACCTGTTGAGAGCGCACATTCTGGCAGATCATCCGGTGTTGGCCCATGTCCTCGGGCCGTTCGGGAATGCCGAATTCTTCAAGATAAGAAGGCGTGGCGTAGAGACGCATCTTTACACTCATCAGGCGCTTGCGGATCAGGTCGGCCTGGCTTGGCTCTTTCATCCGGATGGCCACGTCGGCCTCGCGCATGGGCAGGTCAAGCACGCGTTCATCGAGCATCAGGTCGATTTTCAGCCCGGGATAGGTGTCGTAGAGTTTTTGCAGCCGCGGTGCCAACCAAAGCGAGCCAAATGCGGTGGTGGTGGTCACCCGCAATTCGCCAAACACTTCGTCCTTGCTGTCGCGAATACGCGCCACGGCGGCCTCGAGCCGCTGGAACATGGCCGAGGTGGCGTCAAACAGCAACTCGCCCTGTTCGGTGAGAATCAGGCCGCGCGCATGGCGGTGAAACAGGGTGGCATTCAGGGTGTCTTCAAGCGCCTTCACCTGCCGTGAAACCGCCGATTGCGACAAGTGCAGCACCTCGCCGGCATGGGTGAGCGAGCCGGCATCGGCCACCGCGTGAAAGATTCTGAGCTTGTCCCAGTCCATTATGTAACAACCTGTCCTGTTTGCGCGCACATTTTGGCACATATTCACCCGTTTGGGCGAGGAGAAAACGACGTCGCGTCGCAAAGAAATGATTTGGTCAGGTCATAGGTTTTGACCTATTATGGAGGAAATGCTGTTGGGGAGAACGCGCATGGCCAAAGACAAGGTAACGCTGGGCGACCGGTTTGATCTGGAAAAATCCACGGTTCTTTTGAACGGCACCCAGGCGCTGGTGCGGCTCATGCTGATGCAAAAGGCCCGGGATGCGGCGGCCGGGCTGAACACCGCCGGTCTGGTCACCGGCTATCGTGGCAGCCCGGTGGGCGCGGTGGACATGTGGATGAGCCGGGCCGCGCGCGAATTGGCGGCGGCGGACGTGGTTTTCCAGCCGGGGATGAACGAAGACCTGGCCGCGACTGCGTTGTGGGGGGCGCAACAGGCCGAGCTGCGCGGCGAGGGCAAGTTCGACGGCGTTTTCGGTTTCTGGTACGGCAAAGGCCCGGGGGTGGATCGCTCGGGCGACGTATTGCGCCACGCCAACATGGCCGGGACCTCGAAAAACGGCGGCGTCTTGATGGCGATGGGCGATGACCACACCGGCGAAAGCTCGACCGTTTTGCATCAAAGCGACTGGGCCTTGGTGGACGCCTATATTCCAGTTCTGAGCCCGGCGGGGGTGCAGGAAATCCTCGATTTTGGCCTGTATGGCTATGCGCTCAGCCGGTTTGCCGGGGTTTGGGCCGGGCTGAAGGTAATGAAAGACACGATCGAGGTGACCAGCGTGGTCGACGGGCGCCCGGACCGGATGCAATTCATCACACCGGCGTTCGAGATGCCGCAGGGGGGCTTGAATATCCGCCTGATTGACGACCGGATCCCGCAGGAAGCGCGGATGATAGATTACAAGAGGGTCGCGGCAGAAGCCTTTGCAAATGCGAATAAAATTGACAAGCGGGTTTGGGGAAAACCCGGGGCCAAGATTGGTTTTGTCGCGGCCGGAAAGAACTGGCTCGATCTGGTGCATGCGCTGAAATTACTGGGGTTGGATGAGGCTGAAGCGGCGCGGCTGGGCCTCACCACCTACAAGATCGGCCAGACCTGGCCGATGGATATGAACGGTTTTCGTGACTGGGCCGAGGGGCTGGATTTGATCGTAGTGGTCGAGGAAAAGCGCAAGCTGATCGAGGTGCAATGCAAGGAAGCGATTTTCGACAATCGCCAGGGACGGCGGATTTACGGCTGGTACGATGACCGGGGCAACGAGCTTTTCCCGACCCGCTATGCGCTGGACCCGATCACGATTGCCGAAAAGATTGGCAATATCCTGATCGACGAGGGGCGCGGCACGGACGGTATCAAGGCCGGCCTGGCGGCGTTGGACCAGGCCAAACAGGCGGATAACGCCCCGGATATTGCCGCGCGGCTGCCCTATTTCTGCTCGGGCTGTCCGCATAATACCTCGACAAAAGTTCCCGAGGGATCAAGGGCTTATGCCGGGATCGGCTGTCACTTCATGGTGCAGTGGATGGACCGCAACACCATCGGCTTTACCCATATGGGCGGCGAGGGCGCCAACTGGATCGGCGAGGCGCCGTTCTCGAAGACCCCGCATGTGTTCCAGAATCTGGGCGACGGCACCTATAACCATTCCGGCCTGCTGGCGATCCGCGCGGCGATTGACGCCGGCACCACCATGACCTTCAAGATCCTGTATAACGACGCGGTGGCGATGACCGGCGGCCAGCCGCATGAGGGCGGGCTGGGCGCGCCGCAGATTGCCCGTGAATTGCAGGCGGCGGGGGTGAAGAACCTGGTGCTGGTCTATGACGAGAAGGAAGATATCGACTTTGCCGCCTTCCCGCCGGGGATCGAGAAGCACGAGCGCGCCGAGCTTTTGAATGTAGAGGAAAAACTCCGCAATACCAAGGGGGTATCGGTCATTCTTTATGTTCAGACCTGTGCGGCCGAGAAGCGGCGGCGGCGCAAGCGCGGGCTTTTCCCCGACCCCGACCAACGGGTGCTGATCAACCCGGAAATCTGCGAGGGCTGCGGCGATTGCGGGGTGCAGTCGAATTGTGTTTCGATCGTGCCGCTGGAGACCGAGCTGGGCCGCAAGCGGGCCATTGACCAGTCCTCCTGCAACAAGGATTTCTCGTGTCTCAACGGCTTTTGCCCCTCGTTCATCACGGTCGAGGGGGCAAAGCTGAAAAAGGCGGCGACTGCCGAGATCGACCTGCCCGACCTGCCCGAGCCTGCCTTGCCCGAGATCGACGGCACCTTCAACACGGTGATTACCGGGGTTGGCGGCACCGGCGTGGTGACCATCGGCGCGATCATGGCGCAGGCGGCCTATATGGACGGGCTGGGCGCGGGGATGATGGAGATGGCGGGCCTTGCCCAGAAGGGCGGCGCGGTGACGGTGCACCTGAAACTGGCGCAAAAGCCCGAGGATATCGACGCAATCCGGGTCGCCACCGGCGAGGCCGATGCGATCATCGGCTGCGAGCTGGTGGTCTCGGCCGCGCATTCCACCCTGGGCCTGACCACCACCGGCAAGACCGGCGCGGTGGTGGACAGTCACGAGACCATCACCGGCGAATTTACCCGCCAGCCGGAGTTTACCATCCCCGGCGACCGGCTGAAATTGTCGCTGGAGGCGCGGCTGCGCGAGCGGCTGGCGATGTTCGATGCCACCGAACTGGCCCGCATCCTGCTGGGCGACAGCATCTTTTCCAACATGATGGTGCTGGGCGGGGCCTGGCAGGCGGGGCTGGTGCCGATCGGGCACGCGGCGCTGATGGAGGCGATTGCACTTAACGGCCAGGCGGTAGAGCTGAACCAGCGCGCCTTCGAGCTGGGCCGCTGGGCGATCCTGCATCCCGAGGAGGCAGAGAAATACCTGACTGCCGAGGTGGTGGAACTGCCGGGAACGCTGGACGACCTGATCGCGTTTCGCGCCGCGCATCTGGTGGAATACCAGGGGCCGCGGCTTGCCAGAAGGTACCGCAAGCTGGTGGCACGGGCGGCGGACCCGGAGCTGAAGGAGGCGATCGCCAAGGGCTATCACAAGCTGTTGGCCTACAAGGATGAATACGAGGTGGCGCGGCTGTTGAAAAAGTCGCGGGCGCTGGCCGAGGCCGAGTTTGACGGCGACCTGAAGCTGAGCTTCCACATGAGCCCGCCGCTGATCGCCCGCCAGGGGCCGGACGGGCGCCCGAAAAAGCGGCGTTTTGGCGAAAGGGCGGGGCGCGCGATCATGGCGCTGGCCCGGTTCAAGCGCCTGCGCGGCACCCCGTTCGACCCGTTCGGCTATAGCGCCGAGCGGCGCATGGAGCGCGCCCTGATCCGGCAATACGAGGCCGACATGGAGGAGGTGCTGCGCCTGTTCAGCGAGGAAAACCGCAAGAGCGCGGTGGCGCTGGCGGCGCTGCCGCTGGAGATCCGCGGCTTCGGCCCGGTGAAGATGGAAAACGCGGCCAAGGCGGCGAAGAAGCGCGAGCGGTTGAAAAAGGCGCTGGCCGACGGGGCGGCGGCAAAGGCGGCGGCCTAGGGGCGGGCCGCGGGGGCGGTTTGAGTATTTGGGGAAAGATGAAAGGGCGGGCTTGTCAGCCGGTGGGC
>CAZPDV010000183.1:0-4624 GCA_964585355.1 uncultured Aliiroseovarius sp. | reverse complement strand
GACATGCCGCTTTCATCTTTCTGCAAGTACTCCCGCCGGAGGCATGAAATCTGCCGAGCGCAGCGAGGCCGGGCTCACCGGATGATGGGCGAGGCGCGCCATTCTCCTGGTGCCAGGTCGCCCAGGGCATGCTCCCCGATCCGCCAGCGCACCAGCCGGAGCGTGGGGAAGCCGATGGCGGCGGTCATGCGGCGCACCTGGCGGTTGCGGCCTTCGCGGATCACCAGTTCCAGCCAGCTGTCCGGCACCGATTTGCGCACCCGGATCGGTGGGGTGCGCGGCCACAGGGCGGGCGGGTCGATCAGCCGGGCGCGGGCCGGGCGGGTCGGGCCGTCCCTGAGCCGCATGCCATCGCGCAGCGGTTGCAGGTCGGCCTCGCCGGGGGCGCCTTCGACCTGCACCAGATAGGTCTTTTCCACCTTGTGGCGCGGGTTTGACAGCCGCGCCTGCAGCCGCCCGTCATCGGTGAGCAGCAGCAGCCCCTCGCTGTCGCGGTCCAGCCGGCCGGCCGGGTACACCCCCGGCATGTCGATGAAGTCGGACAGGGTGGGGCGCGGGGTCGGGCTGTTCCTGTCGGTGAACTGCGACAGCACCCCGAAGGGCTTGTTGAAAAGGATCAGGCGGGTCATGCAAAACACCTAGCGAAAGGGCGCGAAAGCGTCTATGCTGATTTCAGACCCGGAAAACCGGGCAGAGCAGAGCAATGGCTGAACAAGGCTGAGATACAGGCGGCAGACATGACAGAGATGGTCTATGGTGCGCTTCCCGAGGCGCAGAGCGACCCCATTCTTCCCCGTTGGTGGCGGACGATCGACAAGGTGTCGGTGGCGTGCATCCTGATTCTTTTCGGGATCGGGCTGCTGCTGGGGCTGGCGGCCTCGCCGCCCTTGGCCGAGCGCAACGGGCTTGCGCCGTTCTATTATGTGCAGCGGCAGGCGTTTTTCGGCGGGCTGGCGATGCTGGCGCTGTTTGCCACCACCATGCTGTCGCCGCGCATGGTGCGGCGGCTGGCGGTGGTCGGCTTTGTGGTGGCGCTTCTTGGGGTGATGCTGCTGCCGTTTTTCGGCACCGATTACGGCAAGGGGGCGATCCGCTGGTTCTCGCTGGGATTCGGTTCGGTGCAGCCGTCCGAGTTTCTCAAGCCCGGCTTCATCGTCGCCGCCGCCTGGCTGATGGCGGCAAGCCAGGATATCGGCGGGCCGCCGGGCAAGTCGCTGTCGCTGGGGCTGGCGGTGCTGGTGGTGGGCTTTCTGGCGGCGCAGCCGGATTTCGGCCAGTCGGCGCTGATCCTGTTTGGCTGGGGGGTGATGTATTTCCTGGCCGGGGCGCCGTGGGTCCTGCTTTTGGGTATGGCCGGGGCGGTGGTGCTGGGCGGCTCTTTCGCCTATTCCACGTCCGAGCATTTCGCCCGCCGGATCGACGGTTTCCTCAACCCCGAGATCGACCCGCGCACCCAGCTGGGCTATGCCACCAATGCCATCCGCGAGGGCGGTTTCTTTGGCGTCGGCGTGGGCGAGGGGCAGGTGAAGTGGTCGCTGCCCGATGCGCATACCGATTTCATCATCGCGGTGGCGGCCGAGGAATACGGCTTGATCCTGGTGCTGATCATCATCGCGCTTTACGCCACCATCGTGGTGCGTTCGTTCCTGCGGCTGATCCGCGAGCGCGACCCGTTCATCCGCCTGGCCGGGTCGGGGCTGGCGGCGATTTTCGGGGTGCAGGCGCTGATCAACATGGGGGTGGCGGTGCGGCTGTTGCCGGCCAAGGGCATGACCCTGCCGTTCGTTTCCTATGGCGGGTCGTCGATCATCGCCGGCGGGCTGACCGTGGGCATGTTGCTGGCCTTTACCCGCAGCCGGCCGCAGGGGCGGCTGGGCGAGATCCTGGGCAAGGGGCGCGGCGGCCATGGCTGAAACCGCGCCGCTGTTGATCATTGCCGCGGGCGGCACCGGCGGGCACATGTTCCCGGCCCAGGCCCTGGCCGAGGCGATGCTGGCGCGGGGCTGGCGGGTGCGGCTTTCCACCGATATGCGCGGCGCGCGTTATGCCGGCGGCTTCCCCCCGGCGGTCGAGATCGAGGAGCGCGCCTCGGCCACCTTCGCCCGTGGCTCGGTGCTGAAAAAGGCGTTGGTGCCGGTGCGCATCGGGCTGGGGGTGCTGGGGGCGGCCATTGCCATGCGCCGCGACCGGCCGGCCGTGGTGGTGGGCTTTGGCGGCTATCCGACGATCCCGGCCCTGGCGGCGGCGTGGCTGTTGCGCCTGCCGCGGATGCTGCATGAACAGAACGGCGTGCTGGGCCGGGTCAACCGGCTGTTTGCCCGTCGGGTTGACAGGGTGGCCTGCGGGGTCTGGCCCACCGACCTGCCCGAGGGCGCGCAAGCGGTGCATACCGGCAACCCGGTGCGCTCCGAGGTGCTGGCGCGGGCCGGCGCCCCCTATATCGCGCCGGGCGATTACCCGATGGATCTGCTGGTTTTCGGCGGCAGCCAGGGCGCGCGGGTGCTGGCGGACCTGGTGCCCGAGGCGATCGCCCGCCTGCCCGAGCAGATCCGCAAGCATGTTTCGGTCTGTCAGCAGGCCCGCCCGGAAGATGCCGAGCGGGTGGCGGATTTCTATGCCGGCCAGGGCATGCGCGCCGATGTGCAGCCGTTTTTCGACGATATCGCCCGCCGGATCAGCGAGGCACAGCTGGTGATCGCCCGGGCCGGGGCCTCGTCGGTGGCGGATATTTCGGTGATCGGCCGGCCGGCGATCCTGATCCCCTATCCGCATGCCACCGCCGACCATCAGAGCGCCAATGCCGCCCCCCTGGCCGAGGCCGGCGCGGCGGTGGTGCTGCCCGAGGACGGGCTGAGTGCCGAGCGCCTGTCGCAGGCAATGGCCCGGATCCTGGGCGACCCGGAGCGCGCTGCCACCATGGCAGCGGCGGCGCTGGCGGCGAGCCGCCCGGACGCCACCGAACGGCTGGTGGCGCTGGTCGAGGACCTGGCCGGGCAGGGCGGCGAAAACCACGGTAACCAGAACGGGAAAGAGATGTCATGAGTGCCGCCGCCACCACCAAGCTGCCCACCGAAATGGGGCCGATCCACTTTGTCGGGATCGGCGGTATCGGCATGTCGGGCATCGCCGAAGTGCTGCTCAACCACGGCTATCGGGTGCAGGGCAGCGACCTCAAGATGTCGGCCAACACGGTGCGGCTGGCCAAGCTGGGCGCCGATATCTTCATCGGCCAGCGCGCCGAGAACCTGGAAGGCGCCGAGGTGGTGGTGATTTCCTCGGCGATCAAGCCGGGCAATCCCGAGCTTGACGCGGCCCGCGCCCGCTCGCTGCCGGTGGTGCCCCGGGCCGAGATGCTGGCCGAACTGATGCGGCTCAAATCCAACGGGGCGGTGGCCGGCACCCATGGCAAGACCACCACCACCACCCTGATTGCCGAACTGCTGGTCAAGGGCGGCATCGACCCGACCGTGATCAATGGCGGCATCATCCATGCCTATGGCTCGAACGCGCGGATGGGGCAGGGGGAATGGATGGTGGTCGAGGCCGACGAATCCGACGGCACCTTCAACCGCCTGCCTGCCACCATCGCGGTGGTGACCAATATCGACCCCGAGCACATGGAGCACTGGGGCTCCTACGAGGCGCTCAAACAGGGCTTTGCCGATTTCGTGCACAACATTCCGTTTTACGGTCTGGCGGTGTGCAATACCGACCACCCCGAGGTGCAGGCCCTGGTGGGCCGCATCACCGACCGGCGGGTGACCACCTATGGCTTCAACGCCCAGGCGGATGTGCGCGGGGTCAACCTGCGCTTCGAGGCGGGGCAGGCGCATTTCGACGTGGAACTGGCCGGCGAGGCAAGCCGGATCGAGGGCTGCACCCTGCCGATGCCGGGGCAGCATAACGTGTCGAACGCGCTGGCGGCGGTGGCGGTGGCGCGCCACCTGGGCATGCGGCGCGAGCAGATCCGCGCCGCGCTGGCCGAATTCGAAGGGGTCAACCGTCGCTTCACCCGGGTCGGCGTGGTCGATGGCGTCACCATCATCGACGATTACGCCCACCATCCGGTCGAGATCCGCGCGGTGCTCTCGGCGGCGCGCCAGGCCACTTCCGGCCGGGTCATCGCCGTGCACCAGCCGCACCGCTTCACCCGGCTGCATGACCTGTTCGAGGATTTCTGCACCGCTTTCAACGAGGCCGACCTGGTGGCGATCGCCCCGGTCTTTGCCGCCGGCGAAGCGCCGATCGAAGGCGCCAGCCGCGATGACCTGGTGGCGGGGCTGGTCGCCCATGGCCACCGCGACGCCCGCCCGGTCGATGATGCCGAGGACATCGCCGCGCTGCTGCGCGAGGCCGCCCGGCCGGGCGATCTGCTGGTCTGCCTCGGCGCCGGCACCATCAGCAGCTGGGCCAACGAACTGCCCGAACGCATGGGAGAGGCATGACCTCTGCCGCCCCTTTCATCTTTCCGCAAGTACTCCCGCCGGAGGCGCGATTTTCCGCCATCGCGGCGTTAGAGCCTGTCGCGTTTGATTGGTGTCAGTGCGGCACCAACAAAGGGCAGGCGGTCGCCCGGGTGGGCGCGAATGCGCCCGCCATGGGGGCGGGCGGGCGCATGCCCGGG
>CAZPDV010000182.1:0-4633 GCA_964585355.1 uncultured Aliiroseovarius sp. | reverse complement strand
CCCGCCCGCCCCCATGGCGGGCGCATACGCGCCCACCCGGGCGGTCGCCTGCCCTTTGTTGGTGCCGCACCGAAACCAATCAAGCACGACATGCCATGAACCAGCATGAGCTATGGCCCGCAACTATCTGACCATGCTTATATTTTGAATTTTTGCGGAAACTGCCTGCTCCCTGCAGGGCGTGCGGCGCCGCGCTCAGCCCCGCCCGCGCAGCAATTGCCGCAGCATGCCATGCAACATGCGCACATCGGCCGAGCTCAGCGGCATCCGGCTCCACAGGTTGCGCAGGGCCACCTTCATCCCCGCCGCCTTGGCCTCGGGGAAAAAGAAGCCCGCCTCCTCCAGCCGCGCCTGGTAATGGCGGGCGAGCGCCTCGATCTCGGCCTGGCTGGCGGGCGGCGGCCCCTCGGGCGCCGGTGGTTCACCACCGCCGCTGCGCCCCCATTCATAGGCCATCAGAAGCACCGATTGCGCCAGGTTGAGCGAGGCAAAATCCGGGTTCACCGGCACCGTGACAATGGCATTGGCCTGCGCCACATCGGCGTTTTCCAGGCCCGCCCGCTCGGGCCCGAACAAAAACGCCACGCGCCCGCCTGCCGCCTGCACCGCGCGCGCCTCTGCCATGGCGGCCTCGGGGCTCATCACCGGCTTGGTCAGGCCGCGCAACCGGGCGGTGGTGGCATAGACCCGGCGGCAATCGCCCAGGGCCCCGGCCAGGTCAGGCAGCACCTGCGCCCGGTCCAGCACCCGCCCCGCCCCCGAGGCCATGGCCACCGCCGCCGGGTTGGGCCAGCCGTCGCGCGGGGCCACCAGGCGCATCTGTTCCAGCCCGAAATTCAGCATGGCGCGCGCCGCCGCGCCGATATTTTCGCCCATCTGCGGGCGCACCAGCACCACCACCGGGGCCGGCAGATCTGAATCCTGTATCCTCATGGCGCCGCTTAAAGCCGGGGCGCGGGCAAATGTAAACTGGCCAAGGGGCAGCCGAGGCGGTATCAGGTGGCAAATATTCAAGGAAGCCACCATGTCCGAGCCCGAAATCCCGCAACTCTACCTGATCAGCCCGCCGGAGCTTGAGCCGCAGCCGTTTGCCGAGACCCTGGCCGGGATGCTGGAGACGGTGCCGGTGGCCTGTATCCGGCTGGCGCTGGCCACCACCGACGAGGCCCGCATCACCCGCGCCGCCGATGCGGTGCGCGAGGTGGCCCATGCCCGCGATGTGCCGGTGGTGCTGGACAACCACTTCCTGCTGGCCGGGCGGCTGGGGCTTGACGGGGTGCACCTGACCGACGGGGCGCGCCGGGTGCGCAAGGCCCGCGCCGAACTGGGCGCGGATGCCATTGTCGGCGCCTTTTGCGGCGCCTCGCGCCATGACGGGCTCACTGCCGGCGAGGCCGGGGCCGATTACATCGCGTTCGGGCCGGTGGGGGCCAGCGCCCTGGGCGATGGCAGCCAGGCGCAGGCGGACCTGTTTCAATGGTGGTCGGAAATGATCGAGCTTCCGGTGGTGGCCGAAGGCGGGCTTGACCCGGACAGCCTGCGCGCGCTGGCGCCGGTCACCGATTTTTTTGCATTGGGCGAGGAAATATGGCGCCAGGACGACCCCGGCGCCGAGCTTGCCCGGCTGGCCGCGGTGATCGCCGGGTGAGGTGAGCGGGCGCCGCCCCCGCCCGCGGCATGGCGACGCCTCGCCGGATCACGGCTCTCGCAGGCCCTGTTCCAGCCCCTTGCGCACTTCGGCCTCGCAATGGGCGGCCAGCTGCTTGCGGTCGGCAAAGGCGGCGGCGCGCACCGGCGGGTGATAGATCAACGTCACCTCGCCCTGTGGCCGGGCGGTGAGCACCTTGAGCAGGTGCGGCGCCAGCGCCATCTCCCCCCACCAGCCGTAAAACCGCCTGTCCTGCCCGGCCGGCGCGCGATAGACCACGCTGACCGGCTGAACCTGCATGTCGGGGCGAAGCTCCGGGGCCATGAAGGCCGCGAACAGGGTGGATTTGAACGGCAGCACCCGCACCCCGTCGGTAGAGGTGCCCTCCGGGAAGAACAGCAGCCGCTGCCCCAGCGCCAGGCGCGCCTGCATGGCCGCGACCTGCTGGCCGGCGGCGCGACGGTCACGGCGGATGAACAGGGTGCCGGTGGCCCGCGCCAGCCAGCCGATCAGGGGCCAGCCCGCCACCTCGGCCTTGGCCACGAACCAGACCCGCTTGCGCCCATTGAGCACCAGAATATCAAGCCAGGACACATGGTTGGCCACCACCGCGCCCTGGCTGGCAAGCGGCTGCCCCCGCGCCCGGAAGCGCAGGCCGATCAGGGCCAGCACCACGCGGCTGACCAGCCGCGGCACATGCGCCGAGAGCGGGCGGCGGGCGCCGAAAACCGGCCATTCCAGCAGCCGGATCCCTCCCAGCACCACAAGCCCTGCCGCCAGCACCGCCACCGCCAGCCCGCCCCGCACCAGCCCCAGCGCCCAGCCCAGCGGGCCGGGGCGAACCGGCGCCGGCTCGGCCTCGGGGCTATCCCAGGCCGGGCTCACCGCGGCTGCGCACCGGCCAGCCGCTCGCGGGTGTATTTTTCCTTGTGGCGGCGGCTCATGGCGGCGGTGTCCATGATCAGGCAGACATCGGTGGTGTTGAACTGGTGATCGACAAAGGCGCCCTCGCCCACGAAACCGCCAAGCCTGAGATAGGCCTGGATCAGCGGCGGCACCGCCCGCAGGCCGGCCTTGGGGTCGATCTCGGCCGGGTCCATCAGGTCCATGGGCTGAAAGAATTCCGGCAACACCCGCACCCGCAGCTCCTCGGGCGCCAGATGCGCCTGGTGCAGATAGGAAAGCGGCAGTTTCAGCCGCGCAAGATCGGTACCGTGAAAGCTGGCCACGCCGAACAGGATCTCGATGCCATGGTCCAGCACGTAATCGGCAAGCCCGTTCCACAGCCGGCGCATGCCGGTGCCGCCGCGATAGTCGCGATGCACGCAGGAGCGCCCCAGTTCCAGCAACCGCCGGCCGCTGGCCCTGAGCGGGGTCAGGTCATATTCGCCCTCGGAATAGAACCGCCCGCAGGCCGCCGCCTGATCGTCGCGCATGATCCGGTAAACCCCCACCACCGGCGCGCCGGGCCGGGCCTTGTCGATCAGCAGCAGGTGATCGAAAAACGGGTCGAACTCGTCCCGCTCAAGCCGGGCGGTGTGGTCCACCAGCGGCCCGTCGGCGCCCAGTTCCCGGACAAACACCTCATAGCGCAGGCGCTGCGCCCGGCGCAGGTCATCGGCGCCCGCTGCCAGTCGCAGTTCAAAGTCAGGTTTCTGGGCGTGCATCGCTACGGCTCTCCGGCTGCTGCGCGGTGTTCATACAAGGCTTCGGGCGGCCCCCGCCCCCGAAAACGTGGCGCGGGAAGCCCCGGCCTGCCCCACCGGCCATGCGCGTGCCGGTTGGCGTTCGTTTATGGATTGGCACCGGGAATTGCAAGCGAATGCCGGGGCGCGCGCCGCCATTGCCCGACAAATCGCAGCACAAATGATGCCCGCGCACCCGCTGCTTGCAAGGCCGGTCGATTATTCTTCAAAAACGGGCAACAAATCGACTATGGTGATGTTCATGACCTGTTTGCCCGCCTGTTCAAACGTGACCACGACTTTCGGCCCGGTTGCCGAAATCACCTGCCCCAGCCCCCATTCCGGCCGCGCCGGGTGGCGCACCAGCATGCCGGGCTGGAAAATTTCAGCGTTTGCGCGCATGCCTCCGCCCCTTTCGCCCGGCCTTGAGGCCAACCTCTCCTCAACCGCCTTTCGGAGCCCGAAATGACCCTCGACCCCACCGGCTTTACCGCCGAATTCACCGCCCTGCTGGGCTCGCGTATCTGCCACGACATTATCAGCCCTCTGGGGGCGATTGGCAACGGGATCGAGCTGCTGGAGCTTTCCGGCGCCGATGGGCCCGAGATCGCCCTGATCCGCGAGGCGGTTGCCGATGCCAACCGGCGCATCCGGTTTTTCCGGGTGGCCTTTGGTGCGGCCCGGGACGGGCAGGTGATCGGCGCCGACGAGATTGCCGAAATGCTGCCGCAGGCAGAGGGCCGGCGTGCCCTCACCATTGATTGGCAGGCCGAGGGCGATCAGCCGCGCCAGGCGGTCAAGCGGGCCTTCCTGGCGCTGATGTGCCTTGAGACCAGCATGCCCTATGGCGGCGCGGTCGAGGTCCGGCGCGATGGCGATGACTGGCGGCTGACCGGCCGGGCCGAGCGGCTGAATCCCGCGCCCGAATTGTGGCAGATGCTGAACGGGCACCGGCCCGAGCCCCTGCCGGCGGCGGCGCATCTGCATTTCGCCCTGCTGGCGGTGGAACTTCAGGCCGGTGGCATCATGCCGGCGGTGGCGCTGGAGCCGGACGGGATCACGCTCACCTACCCGTCCGGGGCGCCGGCATAGGCCGGCCGCCTGCCCTTTGTTGGTGCCGAGTCGAAACCAGTCACACGCGACATGTTCTAACCGCGCACCGCGCCGTCGGCCTCGACCAGATACTTGAACGAGGTAAGCTGCGCCGCCCCCACCGGGCCGCGGGCATGCATCTTGCCGGTGGCGATGCCGATTTCCGCGCCCATGCCGAACTCGCCGCCATCGGCGAACTGGGTCGAGG
>CAZPDV010000181.1:0-4652 GCA_964585355.1 uncultured Aliiroseovarius sp. | reverse complement strand
ATCAATCGCGCAAAACGGTCCCGAAGTTCCTTTGGAAATGCTGCTGGCATGAGGCAATCCTCCAAACAGGGGGAAACACAAATCAGGCATCAGGGGGATCCCCAAGGTTTCCTCGGAACGCTCTAGCTTTCGGTTGTCTTGCCATCCGTAAAAATGTAACTTGGCCGCGGGGGCGTAATCGGGAGTGTCGGAGTATTCATGTCCGAACCAGTGACCAATGCAGAAATCGAGGACGTGCTTTCGTCCATCCGGCGGCTGATATCCGAAAACCCCGGCAGCGGAAGCCGCGAGGCGGGAGGCCAGCCGGGCCATGACAAGCTGGTTCTGACCCCGGCCTTCCGGGTGCTTGACGGCGAAGCGGCCACGCCCGCGCCTGAAGACCGGGAACAGGATTCGCCCCTTGAGAAGGCGGAACAGGTGACCGCGCCCGAAACCCCTGAGCAGGAACCAGCCAGCAGATCCACGCTGGAACAACGCATCGCCGAACTGGAAGCGGCCATCGGCGAAAGCTTCGAGGAATGGGAGCCCGACGGCAGCGAGGCGCCCGAGGAGGGCGGCGCGCCGATCATCCTGCACCGCGTCCCGTCCGAGCCTGCCCAAGACAGCCCGGAACCCTTTGAGCAAAGCCAGGATCGCGCGCCCGAGCCGCCAGCCGCCGGGCTGGTGCTGGAGGCCGAGGAAGTGCCCGAGGAGCAGGCCGAGGAGATGGCCGAGCCCCCGGCGGGCGACGACATGATCCTCGATGAGGACGCGCTGCGCGATCTGGTGTCGGAATTGGTGCGCGAGCAGCTTCAGGGCCAGATCGGCGAGAAGATCACCCGTTCGATCCGGCGCATGGTCCGGCGCGAGATCCGCCTGGCCCTGTCGGTTCGCGACATGGAGTGATCCGGTCGCTCAGGCCTTGACCACAGCGGCAATGTCCAGCAGCGCGTCCAGGTCAAGATGCGCCTCCAGATGTGCCGCCAGCCGGTCCAGAACCGCTTCCAACCCCGCCTCATGGCCCTGCCCGCTGGCGGCACCGCCCAGCTCCGCCAGATAGGCGGCGCGAAAGGCGTCCGAGCTGAACAATCCATGCAGATAGGTGCCACGCACCCGGCCGTCCGGGCTGGCCGCCCCCTCGTCGCGGCCGTCAAGCGCCAGAAAGGCGCGGGCACGGTCCGGCCCGTCGGTCTCGCCCATATGGATCTCATAGCCCGCGACCGCCGCGCCCGTCGGCCGATAGGTGGCCTGGGTCAGCGCCAGGTTCTTGACCGGGGTCATCTGCGTCACCACGTCCAGAAGTCCCAGCCCCGGCACCCGCGCCGGCGCCCCCTCGATGCCCGCCTCGTCGATGATCTCGCGGCCCAGCATCTGATAACCGCCGCACAGGCCCAGCACATGCCCGCCCCGCCGCACATGCGCGGCAAGGTCGATATCCCAGCCCTGCGCCCGAAAATCGGCCAGGTCGGCGATGGTGGATTTCGACCCGGGGATCAGCACCAGGTCGGCATCCCCCGGCAAGGGGCGGCCAGGGCGAATGATCTCGACCGTGACGCCGGGCTCGTTCACCAACGGGTCAAGGTCGTCGAAATTGGCGATCCGCCCCAGCTGCGGCACCGCGACCCTGATCCCCCCCCGCCTCGCCTGGTGCGGACCGGTGGCAATATCCAGGACATCCTCGGCCGGGAGCCGCCAGGCATCGGCAAACCACGGCAACACCCCCAGATCGGTCCAGCCGGTATGGCGGACAATCTCGGCCGCGCCTTCGGCAAACAGGCTGGCATCGCCACGAAACTTGTTGACCACGAAGCCACGGATGCGCGCCCGGTCCTCGGGCGGCAGCACCGCATGGGTGCCCACCAGCTGCGCGATCACCCCGCCCCGGTCGATGTCGCCCACCAGCACCACCGGCAGATCGGCGGCGGCGGCAAAGCCCATATTGGCAATGTCGCCGGCCCGCAGGTTGACCTCGGCCGGGCTGCCCGCCCCCTCGACCAGCAGCAGATCGGCGCCCCGCGCCAGCCGGCGAAAGCTCTCCAGCACCCGCGGCATCAGGTCCGCCTTCATGCGCCCGTAGTCACGCGCCTTGAGCGTGGCCAGCCGCCTGCCCTGCACCACCACCTGGGCGCCGGTTTCGCTCTCGGGTTTCAGAAGCACCGGGTTCATGTCACAGACCGGCGCCCGCCCGGCCGCCCGCGCCTGCAGCGCCTGGGCCCGGCCGATCTCGCCGCCATCGGCGGTGACCGCTGCATTGTTGGACATGTTTTGCGGCTTGAACGGCGCCACCCCCAGCCCGCGCCGGGCAAAGGCCCGCGCCAGCCCCGCCACCACAAGCGACTTGCCCACATTCGAGCCCGCGCCCTGGATCATGATCGCCCTGGTCATGCCCCCTCCTAGGGCGCGCCCCTGCAAACCGCAAGCCACCCCCACACGAAAACGCACCCCGAAGGGTGCGCTTCAATCGTTGGAACCGGAATTGTCGGGCCCTTCGGCGCCTCAGGCAGCTTCGACCTGAGCAGCAGCCTGGCGCCGCTCGCTTTCCTCGCGCGACAGGGCGACCGAGGTCCGCACGCCCTTGGCCACGAATTCCATCAGCCCCTTGACCACCCGCTCATTGGGGTCGATCCCGGCACAGCTCAGAACTTCACGGCCATCACGCGACCGCGCCCAACGGGCGATCTGCTCCGGCCCGTTGCCGTATTTCTTGTCATCTGCGATCGCGTCGTCCAACGCAGCCAGCACCACGGCGGCAAAAAGCTTGCGCGCGCGGTTGCCCTGTTCATGGTTGAACGCGGTTCCGTCTACGAAATCCAACATGTTCGTCCTTGTTTATTCTTGCTCTTGTCTTTTCAGGCGTGACGGGCAATATGACCAATCCCACCCGATTCGGTACCCCACCAGACGCATACCAGCCATGCGCCTGACGCATAGCTCACTTTCTCCAACCACAACACCTTGTGAGCTTGCGCGGGGAACGCCCGCCAGATATAGGTGCGGCCAGAAAATCTTCAACCTTTTGCCATGGTTTTGCCACATGCCTAAAATCAACGGAAACGAAATCCGCCCCGGAAACGTGCTTGAGCATAATGACGGCCTGTGGGTCGCAGTGAAAGTCGAGCATGTCAAACCCGGCAAGGGCGGCGCCTTCGCCCAGGTCGAGCTGCGCAACCTTCGTAACGGCTCAAAGCTTAACGAAAGGTTCAGATCCGCCGACAAGGTGGAAAGAGTCCGCCTTGAGCAGAAGGATCAGCAGTTCCTGTATGAAAATGACGGGATGCTGGTGTTCATGGACACCGATACCTATGAGCAGATCGAACTGCCGGCCGACATCCTTGGCGAACGCCGCCCCTTCCTGCAGGACGGCATGACCATCCAGATCGAGTTTTACGAGGATGAAGCGCTGAGCGCCGCGCTGCCCCAGAAGGTTGTCTGCAAGGTGGTGGAGACCGAGCCGGTGGTCAAGGGCCAGACCGCCGCCAACAGCTTCAAGCCGGCGCTGCTGGACAATGGCCTCAAGGTCATGGTCCCGCCCTTTATCGGCCAGGACGAGGATATCGTGGTCAATACCGAGACCATGGAATACGCCGAACGGGCGTAAAGGGGCGCTCGGAAAGAGACAATCGGAACGACAGGAAGCCCCCCGCCGGGGCCGAACAATCGTGCCATATCGACAAGGCCACACGCGAAGCCAGAGCTCTTTCGGCGAGGCGATGCCCCCCTCGCCACGGCTCAGGTCCAGGCCTGCCGCTGCCCCCTGCTGAAGGGGCCGAAAGGCGGCTGCGAAAGGTGTTGAAAAGGCGTCTCGGAGAGGTGGCGGATGGAAAACGTGCCGAAGCACAACTTCTGGCGACATGTCAAAGGTCGCAACCCGGACCTCGCCAACCCGCCCCAACGCCTTGACCGCTTCCACCGAAGGCTCGCCGGCGGTGGAAGCGCCAAGTGCCATCACCGTATCCACGTCAGGATCGTTTTCAAGTGCCGCCTGCACCTTGGATTGCAGCTCGGACGGACCGTTGGACGTGGGCAGCACGGTCACGTTGCCGCCAAAGCCTTCGGCAAAGCCCGCGCAGCGCTGGGCAAGCGCCACATTGTCCACTTCCCGGTTCACGCAGATGCCCTTGGTGCCGCCCATGGATGCCAGCTTTTCACCGGCAGCCTTGCCGGCGTCAAACTCGTCCTGGCCGACATGCAGAAGCGCGCCGAGTTCATGGAAATGACCGGAATGCCGGCGGCCACAGCGCGCTGGATTGACGGGCCAAGCGCATCGCCATCCGGGATCGAGACCACAAGCCCGTCCGGCTCCTGGTTCACCGCCGCGTTGATCAGCTGCTTCATCGCCACCATGTCAAAGGTTTCGGGCGCGCGATAATCCACGCTGGCGCCGGTGTCTTTGGCGGCTTCTTCGACGCCGTTTTTCACCACCGACCAGAACGGTCATTCGCCTGGCCATGCGATACCACGATGATGTTTTCGCCATTACGGGGCCGGCCAGGGCAATGGCCGCCGCAGCCAGCGTTGATTTGATGAACAGTTTCATTTTTCCTCCCTCGGAAAGTTGCTTTCCATTTGCGGCACTGGGCCGCGCCATCTGGCCAATGGCCAAATCTCGGATGCCTGAAGCGCTTCGATGTCGTGGGCATTTCAAGACAAAGCCATGGAGCAGCTTGATCGGC
>CAZPDV010000180.1:0-4690 GCA_964585355.1 uncultured Aliiroseovarius sp. | reverse complement strand
GCCTCTTCCAGCAGCGCCGCCACCGCGTCCGGGTCGATGGCGATCTGCTCGCCCTCGATCTCCATGGCCGGGCCGGAGGCGCCGCCAAAGCCGCCCAGGATCACCGACAGGAACTTGCGGTTCATCGCCACGCACATGATGTAGCTGAGGATCGCCCCCGAGGAGCCGACCAGCGCGCCGGTGACGATCAGCAGGTCGTTGCCCAGCAGAAAGCCGGTGGCCGCCGCCGCCCAGCCCGAATACGAGTTCAGCATCGACACCACCACCGGCATGTCGGCGCCGCCAATGGCCATGACCAGATGCGCCCCCACCACGAAGGCAATCAGCGTCATCAGGTAGAGCGTCCAGCTGCCCGCCCCCTGCATGTAGAGCACCAGCAGCAAGAGCGAGGCCGCCACCATCAGGATATTCCACAGGTGTCGCCCCGGCAGGATCAGCGCCTTGCCGTTGATCTTCCCGGCCAGCTTGCCATAGGCGACGATCGAGCCGGTGAAGGTGATGGCGCCGATGAACACGCCGACAAAGATCTCGACCTCGTGAATCACCTTTTCGGCGCCCATCAGCCCGTGCACGGTCAGGTCGGAATTGATCCCGATCAGCACCGCCGCCAGCCCGACGAAGGAGTGCAGCATCGCCACCAGTTGCGGCATGCCGGTCATCTCGACCTTGAGCGCCAGCATCGCGCCCAGCACCGTGCCGATGGCAATGGCGATGACCAGGGTGGCGGTAATGCCCACGCCGGGGCCGAAGATGGTGGCAAAGACGGCAATCGCCATGCCGACGATGCCATACCAGACCGAGCGCTTGGCGCTTTCCTGATTCTTGAGGCCGCCAAGGGCCAGGATGAAGAGCACGGAGGCCGCGATATAGGAGGCGGTCTGCACCCCGGGCGAAAGCAGATCTGAAGCGTTCATGTTACCTTCTCCCGATCAGGATTTCTGGAACATCTGGAGCATCCGGCGTGTCACCACGAAGCCCCCGACGATGTTGATTGTGGCGATCAGCACGCTGATCCCCGCCAGTATGGTGACCAGCGCGCTGCCGGTCCCCAGTTGCAAGAGCGCGCCCAGGATGATGATGCCGGAAATGGCATTGGTCACCGCCATCAGCGGCGTGTGCAGCGCATGCGCCACCCCCCAGATCACCTGGAAGCCCACGAATACCGCCAGCACGAACACGATGAAGTGCTGCATGAAGGCCGGCGGGGCATATTTGCCGATCGCCAGCATCAGGATCGCCCCGACGATCAGAAGCAGGGTCTGCTGGCGCCCGGCCTTCTTCATGGCCGCGGCCTCTTCGGCGGCGATCTCCTCGGCGGTCTTCTCCGGCGCCGCGGCCGGCTTTTTCGAGGCAATGGCCTGCACCTTGAGCGGCGGCGGCGGGAAGGTGATCTTGCCCTCATAGGCCACGGTGGCCGAGCGGATCACGTCATCCTCCATGTCATGGACGATCTGGCCATCCTTGTTCGGCGTCAGATCCTCAAGCATGTGCCTGATATTGGTGGCATAAAGGCTGGATGCCTGGCTTGCCATGCGGGACGGGAAATCGGTATAGCCGATGATGGTCACGCCGTTCTTGGTGGTGATCTTCTCGTCCTTGACGGTGAGCTTGCAATTGCCGCCCTTCTCGGCGGCCAGGTCCACGATCACGCTGCCGCGCTTCATGCTGGCAACCATGTCCTCGGTCCACAGCTCGGGCGCCTCGCGGTTGGGGATCAGCGCGGTGGTGACGACGATATCCATGTCCGGCGCGATCTCGCGGAACTTGGCCAGCTGGGCCTCGCGGAACTCGGGGCTCGAGGGCTTGGCATAACCGCCGGTCTCGGCCCCGTCCTGGTCGTCCTGAAAATCGAGATAGACGAATTCGGCGCCCATGCTCTCGACCTGCTCGGCCACTTCCGGGCGCACGTCAAAGGCATAGACGATGGCGCCCAGGCTGACCGCGGTGCCAATGGCGGCGAGGCCAGCAACCCCGGCCCCCACCACCAGCACCTTGGCCGGCGGCACCTTGCCGGCGGCGGTGATCTGCCCGTTGAGGAAACGCGGGAAATTGTCGGCCGCCTCGATCACCGCGCGGTAGCCGGCGATATTGGCCATGGAGCTCAGCGCGTCCATCTTCTGCGCCCGCGAAATGCGCGGCACCATCTCCATGGCAATGACGTTGGCGCCCTTTTCGGCGGCCAGTTCCAGCCCCTTCTTGTTGGCGCCGGGGTCAAAGAAGCTGATCAGCGTCTGCCCCTTCTTCATGCGCTTGAGCTCGGTTTCCGTGGGCGGGCGCACCTTGGTAACGATATCGGCCGCCTTCCACAGGGCGGCAGCGGTCTTGATGATCTCGACCCCGGCTTCCTTGTAGGCGGCATCGGGAAAGCCCGCCGCCTCACCGGCCTTGCTCTCGATCGCACATTCATAGCCCAGTTTCTGCAATAGCCGGGCGCTGTCGGGGGTCATCGCCACCCGCGCCTCGCCCTTGATCACCTCTCTTGGCGTTCCGATCTTCAAATCCGTTCCTCCCATCGTCCTGTTCAGGGGGCAGGCCACCACCGTGACCGGCCAAATCGTCGCATCCGCCCCGCAAGCGCGCTGCCGGGCTTTCATTCAGATAACCGAATATACATATTCACGATGAAATCAACTTGGAGAACTCGATATGCGACCAGAAGTCACCTCGCGGCAACACGGCCCCGCCCCGCGCCTGACCCGCCGCAGGGCCATCACCCTTGGCGCCGGCGCCGCTATCGGGCTGGCATTTGCCGGCCCGGCCATGGCGCAACAGGCCTCGACCCCGCAAACCGCGCCGTTTTCGCTGATGACCACGCAAGAGGCCTATGACGCAGCCAAGGCGGGCGACATCATCCTGGTGGATATCCGCACCCCCGAGGAATGGCGCGAGACCGGCATCGGCGAAGGCGCGATCGCGCTGGACATGCGCAGCGACGATTTCGTGAAAAAGCTGGTGGCGCTGCGGGTGGCCAACCCGGACACGCCGATCGCGCTGATGTGCCGCACCGGCAACCGCTCGCAATTCGCCACCTCGGCGCTGGCCGGCCAGGGCTTTCCGGGGCTGGTGGACGTGCAGGGCGGCATGGTCGGCAGCCCCAAGGGCAAGGGCTGGCTGGAAAACGGCCTGCCGGTCTATGCCGGTACGCCGGAAAACGTGGCGGCGCGGCTGGCAGAGGTGCTGCCGGCGCAGTAAACCCGCGCTTCGGCGCCCCTTTCATCTTTCCCCAAATACTCCCGCCGGAGGCCTGAAATCACGGCCCCCGGCCCAACAGCCGCGCGCCCTTACAACCAGCGGCGCACCCGCTTCTTCCAGGCCAGGAATTCGGCGCCAAAGCGCGCCTCCAGCCCGGCCTCTTCGCCTGCGATATAGCGCCGCGCGATCAGCGCCATGAACAGAGGCACCAGCAGCAGCGCCGGCAGCACGTCCCAGGCCAGGATCAGCCCGGCCAGCACCAGCGCATCGCCCAGATAGATCGGGTTGCGGCTGAAGCGATAGATGCCGTGCTGCAAGAAGGCCGTGGGCACCCGGCGCGGCACGAAGGTGGTGTGATTGCGCAGAAACTCGATCAGCGCCAGCGCCATTGCCAGCAGCCCCAGACCCACCAGCCCATAGCCCACCGGCCGCAGCCAGGCCCAGCCGGTGGCCCACCCGGGAAACCACGCATCCAGCGCCCAGGCCATGGCGATGAAGATCCCCAGCCACAGCGGCGGTATGTCAATTTCTCGCAGCATGCTTTTCTCCTGTTGCCCCCGGCGCGGTTTCGGCGCACCGTAACAGAAATGGACCGGGAAAAGGATGGATGCAATGCAGGAACTGGCAGGCAAACACGCGATCGTGACCGGCGGCGGCACCGGCATCGGGCTGGCCATCGCCCAGGCGCTGGTGGCCCGCGGCGCGGCGGTGACCATTACCGGGCGCCGCTCGGACGTGCTCGAGGCGGCGGCGCGCGAAACCCCGGGGCTCAACCCCCAGCACATGAACGTGGCCAGTGAGGCCAGCGTGGTCGAGGGCTTTGCCGCCGCGCGCGGCCTGTTCGGGCCGATCGACATCTGCGTCGCCAATGCCGGCATCGCCGAGGGGCGCAAGGTGACCAGAACCACCCTGGATTTCTGGCGCAACATGATGGCGATCAACCTCGACGGCGCCTTTCTGACCATCCGCGAAGCCTTGAAAGACATGGAGAAATCCGGCTGGGGCCGGGTCATTGCCGTGTCCTCGATCGCCGGGCTGCGCGGGCTCAGGGGCGGCGCCGCCTACAGCGCCTCCAAGCACGGGATGATCGGGCTGATCCGCTCGCTTTCCGAAGATTACCTGGGCAGCGCCCTGACCTTCAACGCCCTGTGCCCCGGCTATGTGGACACACCGATCGTGAGCCGCAATATCGAGATCATCCGCGAAAAAACCGGGATGAGCGCGCAGGCGGCGCTGAAAACCATGACCGACCTGAACCGGCATGCGCGCCTGATCACCCCCGAGGAAGTGGCCAATGCGGCGCTGTGGCTGTGCCTGCCGGGTGCGGAAAGCATCAACGGGCAAACCATCGAAATTTCCGGCGGGCAGGTCTGAGGCGCGCACGCGGACGGGCACGCCGCCCCACCGCACGCCGCCTTTGCCCGGCCTTAACCCCCGCGCGCCAGGGCCTGTCCTCATTTACCTTGCGCCCCCGGTTTCAGTCATTTTCCGCCAGCGC
>CAZPDV010000179.1:0-4695 GCA_964585355.1 uncultured Aliiroseovarius sp. | reverse complement strand
GGCGCGGCCACTGACAGGCCAATGAACGCCCCGGAAATCAGGCGGGTAAGTCTGGGAAAGCGCAATTCGGCCTCATTTCACAACATGTCGCGCCAAGCCTAAAGCCCAAGCGGCACTGGCGCAATGCACCAGGCGCCAAAGACCCGCCTGCTGACGCAAGTTTTACAAATTGCAGACCCCCGGGAGGCAAACCCGAAACCGCGCGTGCCGGATGAATGGATCCTGACCCCTACATGTTCGGATAGTTCGGCCCGTCTCCGCCCTGCGGCACCGTCCAGGTGATATTCTGGCTCGGATCCTTGATGTCGCAGGTCTTGCAATGCACGCAGTTCTGGAAGTTGATGACAAAGCGCGGCTCGCCACCCTCTTCGCGCACCACCTCGTAAACCCCGGCCGGGCAATAGCGCTGTGCCGGTTCATCATATTCCGGCAGGTTGACCCGGATCGGGATGGTCGGATCGGCCAGCTTCAGGTGGCAGGGCTGGTT
This sequence comes from uncultured Aliiroseovarius sp., assembly GCA_964585355.1. GTDB lineage: Bacteria > Pseudomonadota > Alphaproteobacteria > Rhodobacterales > Rhodobacteraceae > JAAEUB01. The sequence goes on along the minus strand of CAZPDV010000179.1, from coordinate 4,208 downwards.
TTCCTCGTGATTGGTGGCGGAAAAGCTCACATTGGTCAGCCGGTCGAAGCTGAGCTTGCCATCGGGTTTGGGATAGCTGATTTCCGGCCAGTCCGCCGCCTTGCCGGTGGCGGCCGCATCCGATTTTCCGTGCTTCATGGTGCCAAAAAGGCTGAACTTGAACAGGGTCTGAAACCACATGTCGAAGCCGCCCAGCGCCAGCCCGGCCAGCGTGCCCCAGCGGCCATTCATCGGCGCGACATTGCGCACCGGCTTGAGGTCGCGCCCCACCGGCCCCGTGCGCAGCCGGGCATCGTATGCCTCAAGCGTATCGCCTTCGCGCCCCGCCTGCATCGCCGCCACCGCCGCCTCGGCCGCTTCGATGCCGGACAGCATGGCATTGTGGTTGCCCTTGATCCGCGGCAGGTTCACCAGCCCCGAGGCACAGCCCAGAAGCGCGCCCCCCGGAAAGGCCGATTTCGGGATTGACTGATAGCCGCCCTTGGTCACCACCCGCGCGCCATACGCGATGCGTTTGCCCCCCTCCAGCAGGTCGGCAATCATCGGGTGATGCTTGAGCCGCTGGAACTCCATATAGGGATAGAGATGCGGGTTGCGATAGCTCAGATCGACGATCAGGCCGATATAAACCTGATTGTTTTCAAGGTGATATATGAAAGACCCGCCGCCGGTTTTCCAGCCCAGCGGCCAGCCCATCGTATGCGTCACCGTGCCCTCGCGATGCTTTTCCGGCCTGACCTCCCAGATCTCCTTCATGCCCAGGCCGAATTTCGGAAAATCCGCATCGCGGTCCAGCCCGTATTTGGCAATCGCCTGTTTCGAGAGCGAGCCCCGCGCCCCTTCCGACAGGAACACGTATTTGCCATTGAGCTCCATCCCCGGCTCATAGGCCGGGCCGGGCGTGCCATCGGGGTTGAGCCCGAAAACCCCGGCCACCACCCCCTTGACCGATCCATCCTCGCGATAGGTCAGCTCGGAACACGACATGCCCGGATAGATCTCGACCCCAAGCGCCTCGGCCTGCTCGGCCAGCCAGCGACAGACATTGGCCATCGAGACGATATATTTGCCATGGTTCGACATCAGCGGCGGCATCAGGAAATTCGGGATACGCAGGCTGCCGCCATGGCCGAGCATATAGAAATTGTCCTTTTTCACCGGCACATTCACCGGCGCGCCCCGCTCTTTCCAGTCGGGGATCAGCTTGTCCAGCCCGACCGTATCCAGCACCGCGCCCGACAGGATATGCGCGCCCACTTCCGAGCCCTTCTCAAGCACCACCACGTTCAGGTCGGCATCCAGTTGCTTGAGCCGGATCGCCGCCGACAGCCCGGCAGGCCCGGCGCCAACGATCACCACATCCACATCCATTGCTTCGCGTTCGACTTCGCTCATGGTGCCCCCTCGCTCTATGGTCGTCCGAGCGTTACAAGCGCGGCTCGCTCCGGTCAATCGGAACCGGGCGTCAAGCCGGTTTTCCCGGCCGCCGCTCATACCTTCGCAAGCCCCACCAGGCCAGCGAAACCGCGATGATCGAGGCATAGCCATCCACCGCGTAATGCCAGCCCAGAAACACCGACAGGAACACGAACACCCCCACCATGACCGCCCCCGGCAGGGCCAGCCAGCGGCTGCGCTCGCCCAGATACAGCGCCAGCAGGGTCACCATCCCGATATGCACGCTGGGAAAGGCCGAGATCCCCGAACCCGCCTCCTGGCTGCCGGTGGCATAGATATGCCACAACCGTTCCTGGGCCATGCCGATGCCGCTGTCTCTCACCCCCGACGCCTTGAGCGCCGCCGTCAGCCCGCTGAAGGTATCGCTGTCCAGAAGCCGGTCGTAAAACACCGGCCCGGCCGACATGAAAGCCAGCGCCAGCACGTTGCCAAGCCCGATCCAGACAAAGAAATACAGCAGCAAGAACCGCTTCTTGCGCGCCGCGTCATCGTCAAACAGGATCAGCAGCACCGGGGTATAAAGCGCCGGCACCAGCCAGAAGCCGAAATAGATGTTGCCGGCCCATTTCAGGTTGACCCAATCGGCATACCGATGGGCAAGGACCCAGGGGCTGGTGCCGAAATGCAAGGCCTGGTCCAGCCGCGCCATCAGCGGATCGGCCCAGAACCCCACCGCATAGGGCAGCGAGGTTTTTATCAGGGTAAAGACCAGGAAAAACAGGGTGCAAAGGAAAATCGCGGTAATCGCCTGCGGCAGCCGTGCCACCAAGGTCCGCCATGGGGCGAGCACGAACATGCCGGCAAAAACCGGCATCACCCACCAGGCGAGATCCATGAAAAGCGCAAGCGAGCCCGGCAGCGCCTCGAATATGCGCCCCAGGAGGTCCAGCGGGTTGTCGCGGAACACGGCCACGAACAGGCCCCCCGCCAAAAGGTACATCGCGGTGACGCGCACCAATAATGCCATTGCAAACTGCCCGTTTTTGCTTTTCTTTTGATGCAACCTAGCCGACGGGCAAGTGTTTGCCTACAATAAATGCAAAACCGCAATCCGGGGCGAAAACGGTTGCCTCCGGGCCGACAAACGAACAAAAGGTCACCATGGAAAAGATACCTCTGACCCGCGCGGGGCATGCCGCGCTGAACGAAGAACTCAAGCAGCTCAAGAGCGTCGAGCGGCCGGCGGTGATCCGGGCAATCGCCGAAGCGCGCGAGCACGGCGACCTGTCGGAAAATGCCGAATACCACGCCGCGCGCGAAAAGCAGAGCTTCATCGAGGGCCGCGTCAAGGAGATCGAGGGCATCCTGTCGCTGGCCGAGGTGATCGACCCGGCCACCCTTTCCGGCAGCGTCAAGTTCGGCGCCACCGTGACCATCGTCGATGAGGATACCGACGAGGAAAAGACCTATCAGATCGTGGGCGAACCCGAGGCCGATATCGAGGCCGGCAAGCTCAACCTGAAAACCCCGCTGTCGCGCGCCCTGATCGGCAAGGAAGTGGGCGACAGCGTCGAAGTGCGCACGCCGGGCGGTGAAAAGAGTTACGAGATCCTGTCGATCCGGTTCATTTGACAGGCAGGTGGTGGATGATGCGGCATGACTGAGCAAGAGGGGCAGGGCCTGCCGGGGCAGGAAAAGCCCGTATCGCTGGGCATTTTCGAAAAGGCCGCCGGGCGTGGGATCAGCGCCAGCGAAATCATCGCCCTGGCGCTCTCCCTGATCTGGCTTCTGGGCTGTGCCGTGTTTTTCCTGGTGCTCGGCGGTGATGCCTTCCCCGACCCCGCCGCGGCCGGGCCACGGGCCGACCCCCTGCAACTGGTGATGACCCTGCTGGCAATCTTCATGCCGGTGGCGATCATCTGGGTGGCCGCCGCCGCCGCGCGCTCGGCCCGGATCATGCGCGAGGAAAGCGCCCGCCTGCAGGCCGCCATCGACGCCATGCGCCACACCTATCTTCAGGCCCAGCAGGCCGGCGGGCTGAGCCAGAATGCCGCCAAGGTCGAGCGCAAGCTGGAAGAAATCGCCCAGGCCCAGCGCCAGACCGAAAGCGCGATTGCCACCTTTACCTCGTCGCGCCAGGCACGCGCCAGGCCGGCCCAGGCGATTGCCCCGCCGCAACCGACCATCACGGTTTCGCCCGACCAGGATCAGCCGGCGCTGGAGCTTGGCACCGCCGCCGAAGAACTGGCCCCGCCGCTTGCGATCGAGGATTTCATCCGCGCCGTCCACTTCCCGGAAAATGCCGAGGACCAGGAGGGCTTTCGCGCCCTGCGCCGGGCCTTGCAGGACCACAAGGTGGCCGGGCTGATCCGCGCCGCCCAGGACGTGCTCACCCTGCTCTCGCAGGACGGGATCTATATGGACGACCTGCGCCCGGACATGGCCCGCCCGGAAATCTGGCGCAAGTTCGCCGCCGGAGAGCGCGGCCGCGCCATTGCGGCGCTGGGCGGGATACGCGACCGCTCGTCGCTGGCCCTGACCGCCGGGCGCATGCGCTCGGACCCGGTCTTTCGCGACGCCGCCCACCACTTCCTGCGCCGGTTCGATCAGGTCTATGCCGATTTCGCCGCCGAGGCCTCGGATCAGGACATCGCCCAGATGGCCGAAACCCGCACCGCCCGCGCCTTCATGCTGCTGGGCCGGGTGACCGGCACTTTCGATTAGCACATTTCGGGTTCGATGCCTTCTCGCCCACAAACCGGGCAGGGGTCAATCCATGCCCCCCCCAGACGCCTCGGGTCCTGAGCCTA
>CAZPDV010000178.1:0-4700 GCA_964585355.1 uncultured Aliiroseovarius sp. | reverse complement strand
GATGCTCATACCGCTTGCCCCTTGAACAGCCCGGTGGGTTTGATCAGCAGCACCGCCGCCATCAGGATATAGATCGACATGCTGGCCAGGGCCGAGCCCATGGTGGTGGCGGCGGTGGGCTCCATGAACAGGCCGAACAGCATCGGCAGGAAGATCCGCCCCAGCGTATCGGTCAGCCCCACCAGCAGCGCCCCCACCATCGCCCCCTTGATCGAGCCGATGCCGCCGATCACGATCACCACGAAGGCCAGGATCAGCACCGGCTCGCCCATGCCCACCTGCACCGACTGGATCGCCCCGATCAGCGCCCCGGCCAGCCCCGCCAGCGCCGCGCCCAGCGCGAAAACCAGCGTATAGAGCACCGAAATGTTGACCCCCAGCGCCCCGATCATCTCGCGGTCGGCCTCGCCGGCGCGGATGCGGATGCCGATGCGGGTGCGGCTGATCAGGGCGAAAAGCCCCACCGCCACCGCCAGCCCGACGCCGATGATCGCCAGGCGATAGGCCGGGTACTGGATGCCGCCGGGCAGGGTCACCGGCCCGGACAGCCAGTCGGGAATATCCAGGTAGAGCGGGAACGAGCCGAACAGCCAGCGCGTGCCCTCGGAAAAGATCAGGATCAGCGCGAAGGTGGCCAGCACCTGGTCCAGGTGGTCACGCCCATAGAGCCGGCGCAGGATGGTGACCTCGACCAGCGCGCCGGCCGCCGCCGCCGCCGCCAGCGCCGCCACCAGCCCCAGCAGGAACGAGCCGGTCGCCCCCGCCACCGCCGCCGCCGCGAAGGCGCCGACCATGTAGAGCGCGCCATGCGCCAGGTTGATCAGCCCCATGACGCCGAAAATCAGCGTCAGCCCGGCCGCCATGAGAAACAGCATGACCCCGGACTGCAGCCCGTTCAGAACCTGTTCGATGATGAGGATGAAGGACATCTGCATGCGCCCGGGCCAGTGCGCCCGGCCCGGGCCGTTCTCTTACATCTTGCACTGATCCACATAGGCGTTGACCATGTCATGGGCGGCGACGCCAACGATCTTGTTGGTATAGATGTCGCCCTCCTTGATGACTTCCCGCACATAGATGTCCTGGATCGGGAAGTGGTTGGGCGCAAAGGCAAACTTGCCGCGCACCGAGTCGAAATCGGCCGCTTCCAGCGCCGCGCGGAAGGCATCGGTATCGTGCACATCGGCCTTTTCCATGGCGCTGATCATCAGGTTGGCAGTGTCATAGCCCTGGCTGGCATAAAGCGACGGCAGGCGGCCATATTCCTCCTGGAAGGCGGCGACAAAGGCCTTGTTGGCCGCGTTGTCGATATCCTTGTTCCACTGCGAGGTATTGCGCACGCCAAGTGCTGCATCGCCCACCGCCTGCAGGATGCCTTGGTCAAAGCTGAAGGCCGGGCCGAAGATCGGGATATCCACGCCGCTGTCGGCATATTGCTTGAGGAACGAGATCCCCATGCCGCCGGGCAGGAAGAAGAACACGCTGTCGGCGCCCGAGGCCCGGATCTGGGCGATCTCGGCGGCATAGTCGGTCTGGCCCAGCTTGGTGAAGATCTCGCCATTGACGCCGCCGGTGAAGGTGCGCTTGAAGCCGTTCACCACGTCATGGCCGGCCGGATAGTTCGGGGCCAGCAGCAGGGTGTTGTTGAAGCCCTCCTTGGCCAGATAGGTGCCGGCCGCGGCGGGCAGGTCGTCGTTCTGCCAGGCCACGTTGAAATGCAGCGGGTTGCAGCCGGCACCGGCCAGTTGCGAGGGGCCGGCATTGGGCGACAGGTAGAACTTGCCCTGGGCATTGGCCGCCGGCACCACCGCCAGCGCCAGGTTGGACCAGATGATGCCGGTCAGGATATCCACCCGGTCCGACTGGATCATCTTGTCGGCCAGCTGCACCGCGATGTCGGGCTTGCGCTGATCGTCCTCGATGATCACGTCGATATCGTCGCGCCCCGACATCTTGACCGCCAGCATGAAGCCATCGCGCACGTCGATGCCCAGCCCGGCCCCGCCGCCCGACAGCGTGGTGATCATGCCGACCTTGACCCCCTCGGCCGCGGCGCCGAAGGCGACAACCGATGTCATGGCCGCGGCCAGTACAAGTGACTTGAATTTCATTTGCTCTCTCCCTGTTGGTTGCGACGGCCGCGGACCTGCCGGCCCGCCCTCACATGTCACCGCCGGTTCACACCCGGATCATACGAAACCCGTGCACCCGAATCCACCGCCCCGCCGAACATTTTCGCAGGCATGATTCGCCGCTTCATGGTGGGCGCGACCGGATTTTATTTCAAGTATGAAATTTCAAACTCGAAACATTTCCGCGCATCCGGTCAGGCCGCCAGCAGCACCTCGGGAGAGATCTTCATCAGATGGGTCAGGTCATCGCGCCCCATCCACCCCATGAAGCCGCGCAGCTGCCCCCCGTCCTGCAACCGCCAGCACAGCGCGCCCGGCTCGGCATGCATGTAGCCCTCGCGCTCGATCAGGCCGCGATAGGCCAGGCCCTCGGGCACGAAACAGAAGATGAAATCGGGCGACCAGCGCAACACCGCGCTGGTCATGGCAAAGCGCGCCAGAATCCCGGCAATCCCGGTGCCGCGAAAGCCCGCATTGCCGCCCTTGAGCCATGCTTCGCCGTGATAACAGGTGATTCCCGTGATCCGCTGCGCCCCCGGACCGGGCGTGTAAACCGAGCGCGACTTGTCCAGCGCCACCCCCGAAGGCGGGAATTGCCGGAAATGCGCCGACAGGTAATCGGCCAGGGTACCGCCCAGCCGCAGCCGCCGGATCGCCTGGGTGTGGACCATCTCACCCCGGGCGTTCCAGCCGGTCACCCAAAACCCGTTCTGGCGGCTAATCCTTTGTTTTTCCGGGTCAAAAGGCTCACCCAGCGGTTGTTCCGGGCGATAGCTGCGCACCAGGTCGGCATATTCCTCGAAATCATCGCCAACTTGCAGCTTCATGCCCATGTCATTGGCCAGATTGGCAATGCGGGCGGTGTATTGCGCCCCGGCAAAGGTATCGTGAATTGTCATCAAATCTCTCCTTCAGACAGCCCCAGTGGGAAAAGTGTAACCTGAAGGTGAGAAAAAGCGAAAAGAATCCACGTCAGGGTTGTGTAAATTCCATGATCATTTCTTTCGGCATGGTCTCGGCCATGCCCTCGGGCAGCCCGTCGATCTCCACATCATGGGTGCGGTTGATCAGCGCGGCAATGGCGCCAGAGCCATCGGGAAAGAAACAGCCCATCAGCAGGCGCTCATAGGTGATCGGCACCAGGTCATTGCCCCTGGGGGTGGGAATGCGGGTGTGAATGTGGTCCAGGCGCACCCCCTCGGTCATCCGGGTTTCCTGAAAGGGTTGCGACAACAGGTTGGCAAAATCGGTGCCGCCGGGCAGGTTGGCAATCCCATAGCCGACCGAGGAGCGGGTCCATTCCCAGCCATACCAGGTGGAAAACGACGACTGCTCGCCCACCTCGACACAAACCCAGTCATCGGCCAGCCGGCGAAAGATCATCAGCCACGGGCGCACCGGCTGAAACGCCGGATCCTCGATGCGCCCGCGCGCCCGGCTCCAGCATTCCATGGCAAAGGGAAGCAGGTCCGACTTGCTCTGCCACATGCGGCTCAGCGGATGCTGTTGCAGGTAATAGGTAAAGCCCTTTTCGTGCTCGGCGGTCAGATAGAACAGGCCGCTCTTGTGCCCGGAAGCATCCAGCAGCCACGCCTTGCCGCGGGCGATCAGCTCCTGCGCCTCGCGAATGGCCCGCTTGCCGGCCTCGGTCAGCTCATAGCGCCGGTCGCGCACCGTGAACAGGGGCTCGCCGCGCACCTCTTCCAGATAGGCGATATGCCGGCGCACGGTCTGGCGAGTCGAGCCCAGATTGCGCACCGCCTCCGACAGGTTCAGGGTTTTTGCCAGCTCCACGAACGAGCGCATCTGCTCATAAAGCAGCGGCGAGGGACGAAATTCACCCATGGCGCGCACCTCCCTTGCCGCCGTCTCGCATGGCGAGAATCAGAATCCCCCGAGATTCCCTCAATGTTTTCCGCAATTTAACTCTCTCGATTCGAGTATGGTAAATAAATCACCCATCTATGTAGCACGGATTTACAAGAAAAGTTCAAGGGTAACCAATTGAAAAAGGACCGAAAGCCGGGTTTCTCCTTATGCGAGAGAAAACGAGAGGTATAGACAATGGTTCATCCTGTAGACATTCACGTGGGCAAGAAGATCCGCCAGGCGCGCCTGGTGCGCGGCCTGACCCAATCGGCGGTGGCCAAGCAACTGGGCCTGTCCTTTCAGCAACTGCAGAAATACGAGACCGGCTATAACCGGGTGTCGGCCAGCAAGCTTTTCGAGCTGTCGCAACTGCTCGATGTCTCTCCGTCCTACTTTTTCGAAGGCCTGGTCTCGGGCCAGGAAGAGCCGGCCGAGGCCACCCTGATGGACGACCAGACCGCCAAGGCGGTGCAGGCGCTGGCCTCGATCCAGGACGAGAAGGTGAAAAACCACCTGCGCTCGATGATCCACGAAATCGCCGGCTGTGAATCCCCCTCGATCGCCTCCTGACGCATAGGCCGGCCCGGCATCGCGCCAGGCAACAGCACCATTCCCACATCGCTCATCCTGCCGATGTGGGCGGTCAATCCGGGTGTTGCTGCGCCCCCTTTGAGGCAACAGGGCGCGCTGATGGTGGGG
>CAZPDV010000177.1:0-4730 GCA_964585355.1 uncultured Aliiroseovarius sp. | reverse complement strand
TGCGCCTTGGCCCCATGGTTAATGACCGATCGGGGTTAATGAAAGGTCAATTTGCGCCCTGTCGGCTTCAAGAGGCGCGGAACCGGGGATGAAACTTGCCGGGCAAGCGCCCACGGCGCGGGGCCTGGGCGGCATGTCGGTCATTGCCCATGTGGTTGGCGTTGTCTATGAAAGTCGGCGCAGGGGGTGAATCTCCCCGCGCGGTGGTCACCGGATACTGAATATCCCGCAAGGCGAGTAACGAGATGAAAGAGCGCGGCACCATTTTTCTGGCGGTTCTGATGCTGGTTCAGATCGGCTGTTCGGCCTTCTTCATGCTGGACGTGATCGCGGAATGGCCGGTGCTGGGGCAGGTGCTTGACCCGAACCTGGTGGTGGAAGCGGTGGCGTCGGCGGTGCTGCTGGCCGGGACGGTGGCGGAATGGAAGTTCCTGACCATGCTCCTGCAACGGCAGGCGCGGGCCGAGCGGGCGCTGAACGTGGCCGCCGGCGAGCTGCACGAGCTGATTGAAAAATATTTTCACGATTGGGGGCTTACGCCTTCCGAGGCCGACGTGGCCATGTTCGCGCTCAAGGGCTATTCGATCCCGGAAATCGCCGGCTTTCGCGGCTCGCGCGAGGGCACGATCAAGTCGCATCTGAACGGTATCTATCGCAAGGCCGGGGTCGGGGGCCGCGCCCAGCTTCTGAGCCTGCTGATGGAGGACCTGATGGCGGCGCCGCTGGGCGAGGGCGAGCGGGCGGCGGGCTGACGGCGCGATATTGCCGGTTGCCCGGGTCGGTTCCGGGGCAACTGGCGCGCCGGGGCGAAATCGGGTATCAGGGGCGGGGCCACGGCCAACGGGAAAAGGGATATCGGGTGCGTTCGAGGGGTTCAGCCTGTCTGTTGTCGGTGCTTCTGGCGGTTCCTGCCCAGGCGGGCGGGCTGTTCTCGACCTCGGGCGGGGCCAGCTTGCAGCAGCAGTTTTCGGTGCTCGACGGGCGGGCGGCGCAGCAATATTCCTATTCGGTGCGCCTGCAGCCCAAGCCGATTTCGGTGCCGGGGGCGGTGCCGCCCTATGCCGGGCGCTATCGCGGCCCGTATCTGAGCATGGCGCAGGCGGCGGCGCGCAAGCATGGGGTGCCGGTGGACCTGTATCTGCGGCTGGTGGAGCAGGAAAGCGGCTGGAACCCGAAGGCACGCAGCGCCAAGGGGGCGCTGGGCCTGGCGCAGCTGATGCCCGACACGGCGGCGCGGCTGGGGGTGGACCCGCTGGATGCGCGCCAGAACCTGGAGGGCGGCGCCCGTTACCTGCGCCAGCAATATGAGCGGTTTGGCTCGTGGCGGCTGGCGCTGGCGGCCTATAATGCCGGGCCGGACGCGGTGGAAAGATATGCCGACGTGCCGCCCTTTGACGAAACCCGCCTTTATGTCGAGGCGATTCTGGGCGGCTGAGCCGGCGGCCCTCAGCGCCCTTGCGGCCCGGTATAGGCGCGCTCGACCCTGGCCACGCGCAGGCTGTACTGGCCGTACCAGCGTTGCTTGCCCAGCGTTTGCGCCCCCAGATGCTCGGCCTGCTCCTTCCATGCCTTGATGGAATCCTCGTCTTTCCAATAGCTTACGGTGATGCCCCGCCCATCGGCGCCCCGCACGCTTTCGGCGCCGATATAGCCCGGCTGGCGCGCCGCAAGCGCGGCCATCGCCTGGGCCATCTGGTCATAGCCGGCATGGTCTGCGGTCAGCTGGCTGGTGAAAATCACCGCATAATAGGGCGGCTCGGGCAGGGGGGCGAATCCGTCATTCATGCCGCCATAATAGGCGTCTATTCGACGCCCGAAAGCTCTTTTCTGTGCAGCCAGTCGGCATGTTTCGGCGCCCTTTTGGTGCGCGACCATTCCTCGAGCATGTCCCACTTGACCGCATCCATGCGCTTGAGCATCTCCTCCTCCTCGGGGTCGGGGCAGGCAAGCTCGATGCGGTGCCCGTTCGGGTCGAAGAAATAGATCGAGTGGAAGATCGAGTGGTCGGTGACGCCCAGGACATCGACCCCGTTTGCCTCGAGATGTTCCTTGTATTCAAGGAGTTCCGCCCGGTCCTTCACCTTGAAGGCGATGTGCTGCACCCAGGGCGGGGTGTTCGGATCACGCCCCATTTCCGGCTTGGTCGGGAGCTCGAAAAACGCCAGGATATTGCCGCCGCCGGCATCGAGGAAGACGTGCATGTAGGGGTCGGGCTCGTGGGTCGAGGGCACGAAATCCTCGGCAATGGCCAGCACGAAATCCATGTTCAGCATGCGCCGGTACCATTCAACGGTTTCCCTGGCGTCCTTGCAGCGATAGGCGACATGGTGGATGCGGTCGATTTTCATGGGCGGCCTCCTGTCCGGTGGGGTGGGGCGATCCGGCTCTGCCGTCTCAATAGCCTGGACGGCGTTCTTGATTGGTTTCGGTGCAAACCACAACAGAGGGCAGGCGGCCGCCCGGGTGGGCGCATGCCCGGGCTGCTTGCGCATCCCGGGCGAAGCAACTGCGATTTGATGCGACAGGCTATTATAGTGGAAACGAATTTCATATCATTGATCTCATAGCCCCCCGGATTGCCTGCAATCCGGTTCGCGCCCGACCCCGCCCCCCAGGGCGGGCGCGAATTATCGTTGTGTTTCAATTTGTTGCAACGCCTGCTTTTCAAGGAAATTCCTTCGCATGCCTCTCCCAGCCCGCCCTCGGGGTCGGGCGCGACCCTCGCATTTTTACCCGATTTCAATGAAGCGTATCTTGTTTCCATTAGTTTGCGAGTAATCGAATCGTGCGCCTTTCATTTCGGCACTCTACCGCCTTTTCGTTGCGATTGCAACGAAAATCAGTCGATATCCGGTCGCAGCCACAGCCAGATCAGCGCCGCCCCCGCCAGCGCCAGGAGCGGCACCATCGCCAGGTTGACCGCGGTCCAGCCTTCCTGCGCGCTGCCGCCCGAGCAGTTCATCAGCAGGCCCGAGGCAAAGCTTGCCAGGGTGACGCCGCCAAACACGATCATGTCGTTGAGCCCCTGCACCCGGCCCTGTTCCTCGGGGGCATAGGTCGAGGCCAGCATGGTGGTGGCGCCGATGAAGCCGAAATTCCAGCCCACGCCCAGCAGGATCAGGGCGATGAAGAAGCGTTCAAGCTGCACCCCGCTGAGCGCCACCAGGCCGGCGGCGGCCAGGATGATCAGGCCCATGGCGATCACCTTGCGCACCCCGATCCAGCTGATGACAAAGCCGGTGAAGAAGGAGGGGATGAACATGGCCAGCACATGCGCCGAGACGATATTGGCCGCGTCGTTCTGCTGATAGCCGCAGCCCACCACCGCCAGCGGGGTCGAGGTCATGACCAGGTTCATCAGCGCGTAGGACACCATGGCGGTGATGATCGAGACTGCGATGGTCGGGGTTCTGAGCAGTTCGAGCCGCGAGCGGCCGCCGGTGGCGCCGAGCTCGGGCCGGGGCGGCGGCGGGATGTCCAGCGCCAGAAACAGGCTTGACCCGATCACGTTGATGGCAATGACCGTCAGATAGGCGCCCAGGAACGGGATCACCAGCGCATTGGCCGTGGCCTTGACCAGCTGCGGGCCGATCAGCGCTGCCGCCAGACCGCCGGCCAGCACATAGGAAATCGCCTTGGGGCGAAAGTCCGGTTCAACCGCATCGGCGGCGGCAAAGCGGTAAAATCCATGCGCCGACTGGTAGAGCCCGGTCACGAAGGAGCCCAGCAGAAACAGGGGAAAACTGCCGATATAGAGCGCATAGGCGCCAATCGCCGCGCCGGTCGCCCCGGCCGTGGCCCCGATCAGAAACCCGGCGCGCCGGCCGAAACGCTGCATCACCGTTGACATCGGCGTGGCCCAGATCATCGAGCCCATGACGATCATCGAGATCGGCAGGGTGGCCAGGCAGCGGTTCGGCGCCAGCGACTGCCCCGCCAGCCCGCCGATGGTAAAGATGATCGGCATCTGCGCGCCCAGAAAGGCCTGCGCCAGCACCAGGATGGCGACATTGCGCCGGGCATGCGGGTGCGCCATGGCGGGCGTGGAGGGGGGGGCGGAGCGGCTCATGGGGGTTGGGTAGCGCGCCGGGGCGGGAAAGGCCAGAGCCGGCGCCGGTTTCGTGACGTCGCGTCAGGTGGTGGCCATGCGCAGGAGCTTGGCCGCCAGCGCGATGAAGGGGGCGGCGTGCAGGGCCAGGTCGAACCAGTCGATCGGCCGCTTGAGGGTGCCGGCCCTGAGCATTTTCAGCTTCTCCCAGATATGCGGCTCGGGAAAGAACGGCGCCAGCCCCAGCGTCAGCGCCGCCACCACGAAAAGCTGCAGCTGGATCCCGTCGAGAAACGCCGCGATCATGGCTTTTGCGCCTTTTCGCCGGTCAGCCCCATGCGCAGGAGCTTGGCCGCCAGCAGCCACGGCGCGCCATGCATCACCAGGCCAAAGATGTCGATGGGCCGGGTCAGGGTGCCGCTCATCAGCATTTGCAGCTTTTGCCAGACATGCGGCGGTGCGAACGGGGCAAGCCCCAGCGTCAGCGCCGCGATCAGCAGCGTGGTCAGCGGGATTTCGTCGAGGAATTTCATGCGCGTCTCCTTTGTTCGTGCCCCAGATAGGCGGCTCTGTGGGGCGGGAAAAGGGACAAATTGGCGCGGGGCCGGGCGGGGTGGTGAAATCGGGGGAAATGGCGCGGTTGACGGGACTCGAACCCGCGACCCCCGGCGTGACAGGCCGG
>CAZPDV010000176.1:0-4734 GCA_964585355.1 uncultured Aliiroseovarius sp. | reverse complement strand
ACGCGCCGGGGGCGCAAGATAAATGAGGACAGGCCCTAAGGCTCGGTGCCACCTCACCATTTCCCCGAGGCCCCGCCGCCATCCGAGGCGCCGCCACCGAATTTGTCCTCCTTGGGCGGCGTCACTTTGGGGATGGTGTATTCCGACCGCTTTTCGTAATCGCAATGGCTACAGCGCACCACCTCTTCGCCGCGCCCTTCTGCCTCGGTTGTGGGCGGGGTCAGAACGCTGCGCCGGGTTTGCAGGCCTTTCTTGCCGCATTGCGGACAGGTGCTGAGCCGGTCCTTGACCCGGCGGCCAAAGATGCCCCAGCCGATCAGGGCCGCGAAAATCCCGCCAAGGGCCCAGAGCACCCATTTGCCGGCGCCGCCTGATTTCGGGGCGGTGCCGGCACCGGCCGGCGCAGCCGTGCCCGGTGTCGCGGCGGGGGCGGGCTGATATTTGGCGATCCGGGTCAGGATCGCGTCCATCCCCTGCACGATTCCGCCGCTGTAGTCACCGGCGCGAAAGGCCTTGACCATGATGTTGTCGATGATATCGCGCGCCTCGGCACTGGCCTGTGGGGCATATCCCTTGCCCAGCTCGATGGTGGTTTCGCGATCGTCCTTGAGAACCAGCATCAGGATCCCGTCGTTTTTCTCGGGGTCGCCGACCCCCCATTCATTGATCAGGCCGATGCTGAAATCTTCAAGCGTGCCGGAATTCTGGAACGGTTTGCGGCTGGGCAGGGTGACGATGGTTGCCTCGATCCCGGTATCGCGGCGCAGGTTTTCCAGCTTGGCGCGCAGCTGCGCTTCGGTGGTGGCATCCAGCATGTCCGCGTAATCATTGATAAAGGTATTCTGGTGCTCGGGCCAGGTCGCGGCGCTGGCCCAAAGCGGCAGCAAGGCAATCAGGGCAAAAAGGGAAATCAGGCGTTTCATTGCAGGTCTCCGGAAATTTCAGAAAGAACTTTGGGAATTTCCATGACATCCTCGCGGGTACAGGCGAATTGCCCGACCTGAACGCGGATGACAAAGCGGCCGTCATGGCCGGTCTGGGTCAGGTAAATGCGCCCGTCGGCATTGACCCGCTCCAGCAGGGCGGCGGTGGTTGCGTCATCGCCAAATCGAAAGGTGAAAAGCGACAGGATCGGCTCCGAGGTGATGGTGAAGCCGGGCAGGGCGCGGATCGCCTCGCAGGCCTCCCGCGCCCAGGCCACATGGTTGCGAATGCGCCGGCGCAGCCCGACAAGGCCCTCGGAACGCAACAGAAACCAGATTTTCAAGGCGCGAAACCGGCGCCCCAGCGGCAGGGTCCATTCGTTGTAATTCACCACCTCATCCGCGCCCTGGGTGACCAGATAATCAGGCCTGAGCCCCATGGTGCGAATTTGCGGCGCCGGGTCGCGCAGGAACTGGACCGAGCAATCGAACTGGGCGCCAAGCCATTTGTGAGGGTTGAAAACGATGCTGTCGGCCTGGCCAACCCCGGTCCAGAGGGGGCGGAACTCCTCGCAGATCATGGCCGAACCGGCCCAGGCCGCATCCACATGCACCGGCAGGTGGTGGGATTTCGCCACCTCGATGCAGGCGGCCAGGTCGTCGCAGGCGCCGATGCCGGTGCCGCCGGTGACCAGGATCACCCCGGCCGGGACCAGCCCGGCGGCCCTGTCGGCGCGGATCGCCGCGTCCAGCGCCTGCGGGTCCATGGAAAACAGCGGATCATCGGCGCGGGTGGGGATTTTCACCAGGTTTTCCTGGCCGATCCCCGACAGGCGCGCCGCCTTGTCAACACTGGAATGGTTCTGGGCCGAGGCATAGAGGCGCAGCCGCGGCCCGCCCGCCAGCCCCTCGCCAAGACCGCGATAGTCCAGAGCGCGCTCGCGCATGGTCAGCACCGCCGAAAAGGTGGCGGTGGTGGCGCTGTCATGGATGGTGCCGGTGAAATCCTCTGGCAGGCCAAGCGCATCGCGCAGCCAGGTAACGCTCAGCGCTTCCATCTCGTTGGCCGCCGGCGAGGTCTGCCACAGCATCGCCTGCCCGGCCATGGCATTTGCCAGTTGCTCGGCCAGCATCGAGGCCGGCGCCGCATTGGCCGGGAAATAGGCGAAGAAACGCGGATGCTGCCAATGGGTCATGGCGTCGGGCACCAGCCGGGTGAAATCATCGAAAATGGTCTCGATCGGCTCGGGCTCTTCCGGGGCAGGCCCTTGAATTTGCGAAAGAAAATCGCCAGGTTTCAGGTCGGGGCGCACCTTGCGCGCCGCCAGCCCTGCATGGTATTCACGGGCCCATTCGGCGGCGCGCTTGGACCATTTTTCCAGATCGTCGTAATTCACGCGCCCTCCAGCGCCGTGATGATCGGCGAAAAATCGGCGGCGCTGAGCGAGGCCCCCCCCACCAGCGCCCCATCCACATTCGGCACCGCGAAAATTTCGGCGGCATTGCCGGGCTTGACCGACCCGCCATAGAGCAGCCGGACCGAGCGGCCGACCCCGGAGCCAAAACGCCGCTCCAGCCGGGCGCGGATGAAGTCATGCACCTCGCCGATCTGGTCAAGCGTCGGGATCTTGCCGGTGCCGATCGCCCAGATCGGTTCATAGGCCACCACCAGGTTTTCGCCGGTCACCACATCCGGGATCGAGCCGGCCAGCTGCCCACCGATGATGTCGAGCGTGTTGGCCGCCTCGCGCTCTTCCAGGCTTTCGCCGACGCAGATGATCGTGCGCAGCCCGGCGGCCATGGCGGTGCGGGCCTTTTCACGCACGTCGGTGTCGGTTTCGCCATGGTCCTGGCGCCGCTCGGAATGGCCCAGAATCACATAGGTCGCGCCGGCATCCATCAGCATCCTTGCCGAGATGTCGCCGGTATGCGCCCCGTGTTCCTGCGCCGCGCAATCCTGCCCGCCGGTGGCAATGACGCCGCCCGCAACCCGGCTCATCCGGTCCAGCAGGGTGGCGGGGGGGCAGATCAGGATCTCGGCCCGGCTGCCTTCATGCGCGGTTTTCAGCGCCTCGACCTGGGCCAGATCGGCCTCCAGCCCGTTCATCTTCCAGTTGCCCGCTGCCATCTTGCGCCGCATGATTTCCTCCCGGTTGTGTCGGGTGCAGGTTTACAGGCAAAAACCGGATAACCCAAGCCCCGGCAGGCGGCAAAAAGAGAAGACCGCCCCCGGGGGGGGCGGCCTCCTGCTCGCGCGTCCTGAGTGCTCAGGAATTCGGGATCAGGCGTTTTCCTTCAGCCAGGCCAGAACGGTCTCGGGGCTGGATTCGCCATAGGGGTCCTCGCCGTGGTTGTCCTCGCGGCCGGGCTCTTCGAACCAGGCCTCGACCACGCCGTCATTGACCACCGCCGCATAGCGCCAGGAGCGGTAGCCAAAGCCCAGATTGGCCTTTTCCACCAGCATCCCGATCAGGCGGGTGAACTCGCCCGAGCCATCGGGGATGACCTTGACGTTTTTCAGCTCCTGCGCCCGCGCCCAGGCATTCATCACGAAGCTGTCATTGACGCTCATGCAGTAGATTTCATCAATCCCCAGGTCATAGAAATCCTTGGCGCCGTTTTCATAGCCGGGCAGCTGGTAGGTCGAGCAGGTCGGCGTGAAGGCGCCGGGAAGCGAGAACAGCACCACGCGCTTGCCCTTGAAATAGTCATCCGTGGTCATGTCCTGCCAGCGGAACGGGTTGTCGCCGCCGATGCTCTCATCGCGAACACGGGTGTGGAAGGTCACGTCGGGGACGCGCACGCCTGCATGCATTTGGGTTCTCCTCATCAAATCTCGACCAAATCTCGGGGGCGGGAATCGCCCGTGTCTGCTGTTTAGAATGATTCCAGCCTCAACTCAAGCCCGCCGGCAAAATGCTTGTGGTGCGCCCTGACAGGGGCTAACAGAAGGGAAATCGCGTCAAAGGACCGGCCCCATGCGCAACCTGAAAATTCCCAGCCAACGCCACCCGGAAAAGGCCCATCGCCCCGATCAGGCGCAGCCGAAAAAGCCGGACTGGATCCGGGTCAAGGCGCCCGGCGGCAAGGGCTATGCCGACACCCACCGGGTGATCCGCGAACATGGCCTGTCCACGGTCTGTGCCGAGGCGGGCTGCCCCAATGTGGGCGAATGCTGGTCGGCGGGCCATGCCACCATGATGATCATGGGCGAGATCTGCACCCGCGGCTGTACCTTCTGCAACGTGGCCACCGGCAAGCCGGCGGCGCTGGACGCGTTCGAGCCGGGGCGGGTGGCCCAGGCGGTCGAGAAGCTGGGGCTGAAACATGTGGTGATCACCTCGGTCGATCGCGACGATCTGGCCGATGGCGGGGCCGGGCATTTCGCCCAGACGATCCGCGCCATTCGCCACCGCGCGCCCGAGGCCACGATCGAGGTCCTGACCCCGGACTTCCTCAAATGCGGCCCGGAAGCCCTTGAAATCGTTGTGGAAGCCAGGCCAGACGTGTTCAACCACAACCTCGAGACCGTGCCCGGCCTTTACCCGGAAGTCCGCCCCGGCGCGCGCTATTTTCACAGCCTGCGGCTGCTCCAGCGGGTCAAGGAGCTGGACCCGGCCATGTTCACCAAGTCGGGTATCATGGTCGGGCTCGGCGAAGACCGGCAGGCGGTGCTGCAGGTGATGGACGACCTGCGCGCGGCGGATGTGGATTTTCTGACCATCGGTCAATACCTGCAACCCACGCCCAAGCACCACGCGGTGGCGCGCTTTGTCACGCCCGAGGAATTCAAGGCCTATGAAAAGGCCGC
>CAZPDV010000175.1:0-4738 GCA_964585355.1 uncultured Aliiroseovarius sp. | reverse complement strand
CCGGTTGAGTTCCAGCGAAAAGAACACCAGAGGCGCGGTGAAATCGGTGATCTGCTCCTGGCAGTTCTGCAGGAACTGCGCCCGCTCGGCATCGGTGGTCTGCTGATAATAGCGCAGCCCGGCATAGGACATGATCCGCCCGGCCTTGTTCTCGATCGCCTCGTGGGCCTGCACGCATTGCAGCATTTCGTCGGCGCCAAGCCCGGCCAGCCGGCCCTCGTAATCGCGGGCGAAATCGCGCGCCGCGGCTTCCAGCCAGTCCAGGTCGCGGGCAAGCTCGGGGGCGTCGGGGGCGGCATAGAGGTCGCTCAGATCCCATTCCGGCAGGGCGCCCAGGGCATTGTCGCCCTTGCTGGCATCGGGGTGAAAGACGGGGCGGGGGAGGGCGCGCATGGGTGCTCCTTGGGTTGTTCCTGAACGATGAATATCAGATAGGGCCTTGCGGCGGCGGGCACAACGGCAAGTTTTTCGCCCGGTTTTTCGCCCGGCCCCGCCGGGCAGCGCCTGCCTGCCCCCCGGCAGGCGCTTTTGCGATGTTCCGGCCTGCGGTGCCGTCATGATCTTCTTGCCCGCCCTGTGAACTATAGCGTTGCACATAGCGCCAGCCCAGGCAGGCGCTGCCCTCCTGTTCCCCCGGCCATGCGCGGGAAAATGCGGAAGTCGGGTCAGAGGTTTTGACCCTTGGGGCAGGAGTGCCTATATGAGAGGTGTCGAGGTAGCGGGGGCAAGCGTGCTCAGATTCATAACGGGATTTTTCGGGGCGATCTTTTCGTGGCTCACCCTGTCCGCCTTCATGGGCGCGTTTCTGCTCGCGGCCATTTTCCTGAGCTATGGCCGCGACCTGCCCAGCTACAGGCAGCTTGCCAATTATGCGCCGCCGGTGATCAGCCGGATCTATTCCGGCGACGGCCGGCTGATCGACGAATTTGCCCGCGAGCGGCGCCTCTACACGCCCCCGGACGAGATCCCCGACCTGGTGAAAAACGCTTTCATTTCGGCCGAGGACAAGAATTTCTATCATCACAAGGGCTATGATGTCCGTGGTATCATCGCCGCCGTGATCCAGGCCGCGCAGGGCGGGCGGCTGCGCGGCGCTTCGACCATCACCCAGCAGGTGGTCAAGAACTTCCTGCTGTCCTCGGACCGCAAGGCCGAGCGCAAGATCAAGGAGCTGATCCTGGCGGTGCGGCTGGAGGCGGCGCTGAGCAAGGACGAGATCCTGGGCCTTTACCTCAACGAGATCGACCTGGGCGTGCGCTCTTTCGGGGTGACGGCGGCGGCGCAGAGCTATTTCAACAAGCCGCTGGAAGCGCTCAAGCCCGAGGAGGCGGCCTTTCTGGCGATCCATCCCAAGGCGCCCTACAAGTACAACCCCGCCACCAATTACGAAGGCGCGCTGGAGCGGCGCAATTATGTGCTGAGCGAGATGTTCCAGAACGGCTATCTGAGCCGGGAGCAATACGAGACCGCCCGCGCCGCCCCGATCCGCACCGTGCAGACCGGCGATATCGTGTCGTTTCGCGCCTCGATGCCGCCGCGCGACTATTTCACCGACGAGATCCGCCGCCAGCTGAGCCGCAGCTTCGGCGAGGACGAGTTCTTCAACGGTGGCCTGGCGATTCGCGCCACCATGGATACCGAGTTGCAGCCCAAGGCGGCCGCGGCCCTGCGCCGGGGGCTTGAGAAATTCGACCGCAGCCAGGGCCTGTGGCGGCCCACCGGCGTGGTGCTGACGCCCGAACAGATGCAGGACGAAGCCGCCTGGCGCGCCGCGCTCAAGGATGTGGACCTGCCGCGCGACATTGCCGGCTGGCATCTGGCGGTGGTGCTGGAAGTGGGCGCCAGGGATGCACGGGTCGGGATCGAGGGGGTGGACGAGCCCGAGGGCGGCAACTGGATCCCCGCCAAGGACGTGACCTGGGCGCGCCGGCTCAACCCGGATGGCAGCAAGGGGCGCAAGGCCCGGGTCGCCGGCGACCTGGTGCGGGTGGGCGAAGTGGTCTATGTGCGCGCCATTACCCGCGACAGCGATGGCAGCTTCGTGCGCTGGTCGCTGCGCCAGATCCCCGAGCTCCAGGGCGCCTTCATGGCGATGGATGTGAATACCGGCCGGGTGCTGGCGATGCAGGGCGGCTTTTCCTATCAGCAATCGGTGTTCAACCGCGCCACCCAGGCCACCCGCCAGCCGGGGTCGAGCTTCAAGCCCTTCGTCTATGCCAGCGCGCTCGACAGCGGTTTCACCCCGGCCACGATCATCCTTGACGCGCCGATCGAGGTGGATACCGGCGCCGGGATCTGGCGGCCCAAGAATGCCTCGCGTGACTTTTTCGGCCCGGTGCCCATGCGCATCGGCATCGAACGGTCGCGCAACCTGATGACCGTGCGCCTGGCCCAGGAGGTGGGCATGGACGTGGTCGCGGCCTATGCCGAGCGTTTCGGCGTTTATGACAAGCTCGAGCCGTTCCTGGCCAATTCGCTGGGCGCTTCCGAGACCACGCTGTTCCGCATGGTCAGCGCCTATGCCATGTTTGCCAATGGCGGCGAGCGGGTCGAGCCGACCCTGGTTGACCGGGTGCAGGACCGCACCGGCGCCACCGTCTATCGCCATGACAAGCGCCTCTGCCTGGATTGCGAAACCCCCGACCTGCCGCCGCAATACGGCCCGCGGATCGAAAACAACCGCGAGCGGGTGATGGACCCGGTGACCGCCTATCAGCTGACCTCGATGATGCGCGGCGTGGTCGAGCGCGGCACCGCTGCCGGCAAGGTCAATCTGGGCGTGCCCACCGCCGGCAAGACCGGCACCACCAACGGCGCCCGCGATGTCTGGTTCATCGGCTTCACCTCGAACATCGTTGCCGGCTGCTATATGGGCTTTGACACGCCGCGGCCGATCCCGCATGGCTCGGGCGGGGGCATGTGCGCGCCGGTGTTCAACGAATTCATGAAATCCGCCGTGGCCAAATATGGCTCGGGTCCGTTCAGGATCCCCGAAGGCGGGCGCTTCATCAAGGTCGAGCGCATGTCCGGCGCCCGCCTGCCTGACGATGCCACCGGCGACAACGTGGTGGCCGAGTTCTTCCGCGATGGCGAAGAGCCGGTCTTTGGCGTGACCTATGACGGCGGTTTTGCCCTGGGCTCGGACCTGCCGCTGTTCCTGCCCGATGGCGGGCAGGGGGGCAGCGTCAACACGCAGGTGACCACCTCGGATGGCAGTGTGGTGGAGCTTGAGGACAAGAATGCCGATTTCGGCTCGCTGTCCTCGGGCGGGCTGTACTGACCGCCTGCCCCCCGATATGGCGGGGAATGCAGGCTTTGGCGGTTTTGCCATTGTAATTGGCCGCACTTCCCCCTTATGTTCACGAACAGGCCGACCCACGCGATGGGTGGCCATGAGTTTCGCTGCACGGCCCCTCTGGCAGGACCACGGGCCGGACAGACCGATTTGACCGACAGGTCAGTGACACGCCCGGCCCGGAGCCGGGTCATGAACGGGCGCCCTGCCTGCGCGATAGCAGCCGGGAGCCGGAGAAGAAACGCGATGATGCGCGAGCGGTTATTGGCAGGACGAGCAGGGCCCCGAAGGGGCCTTCAGCCGTGCGCCGCCGCCGCGCCCGATATCGCCCTTTACAGACGCACCCCTCCCCCACCACGCCCCACGGGCGCGGGACCGGGGGGCGTGCGCATTGGAACAACATGGCTAAAAAGATGCTCATCGATGCCACCCACCCGGAGGAAACCCGGGTCGTGGTGGTGGACGGAAACAAGGTCGAGGAATTCGACTTTGAATCGGAAAACAAACGCCAGCTTGCCGGCAATATCTATCTTGCCAAGGTAACGCGGGTCGAACCTTCGCTGCAGGCGGCCTTTGTCGAATATGGCGGCAACCGCCACGGTTTCCTGGCGTTCTCGGAAATTCACCCGGATTATTACCAGATCCCGGTTGCCGACCGCGAGGCGCTGATGGCCGAAGAGGCCGAATTTGCCCGCCAGCAGGCCGAGGACGAGGACAAGCCCAAAAGCCGCAGCCGCCGCTCGCGCAGCCGCAGCCGCAGCAAGACCAGGGCCGAAGAAACCGCCAGCGACGACGCGGTGGCCAGCAAGGCGCCCGAGGCCGACATCTCCGGCATGGACGTGATCGACCTCGAGGCGGGGGAAAGCGCCGATGAGGGCCTCTCGCCGATGGAAACGGTGCCGGAAACCCCGGTGGCCGAGCCCGAGGGCGAGCCGGCTGAAACCGTCGAGGAAGTCGCGGTCGAGGAGGTCGCCGCCGAGCTTGTCGAGGACGGCCATGACGAGGCGGGCGAAGAGGACGCGCCCGCGCTCGACGCCTCCGAAAAGGACAGCGATATCGAGGATGTGGCCGATGAGGACGTGACCGAAGAGGTCCGCGCCCCGCGCAAGCGCCGCCCCAGGAAATACAAGATCCAAGAGGTCATCAAGGTCCGCCAGATCCTGCTGGTGCAGGTGGTCAAGGAAGAGCGCGGCAACAAGGGCGCAGCCCTCACCACCTATCTGAGCCTGGCCGGGCGCTACTGTGTCTTGATGCCCAACACCGCCCGCGGCGGCGGCATTTCGCGCAAGATCACCAACGCCGCCGACCGCAAGAAGCTCAAGGCGATCGCGGGCGAGATCGACGTGCCCCAGGGCGCCGGCCTGATCGTGCGCACCGCCGGCGCCCGGCGCACCAAGACCGAGATCAAGCGCGATTATGAATACCTGTTGCGCCTGTGGGAGC
>CAZPDV010000174.1:0-4796 GCA_964585355.1 uncultured Aliiroseovarius sp. | reverse complement strand
ATCGCTATCGCCGCCGTCATCCTGTGGTGGAGTTGATTGAGTCTTGAGCCTAGGGGTCATTTTCGGTTTTTGAAGCGGAATTCGCTCTCCTTCAAGAACACCGGGAAGGTGGTTTTTCTGAGCCATATGAACGCCTTGGCTGGCTCAGAATACCTCAACTGGAATAGACCCTTGCGAAAATACTCCCGCCGGAGGCCTCTGATCTGCCCGCCGCAGGCGCCCGGCTTGCTGGCCTTGCGCCGGCCCGCATGCTAGGCGCGTGTCATGCAAGCGATTTTCCTCAAGACCCTGCCATTTTTTGCCCTGATCGGGCTTGGCTACTGGGCCGGGCGCATCCGGTTCTTTCCCGAGGAAGCCACAAGGTGGCTCACCCGCTTTGTTTTCTACTTCGCGCTCTCGGCGATGCTGTTTCGCTTCTCGGCGACGCTCTCGCTGACCGATATCCTGGACTGGACGCTGATCGGGGCCTATCTGTGGGGCACGCTGAGCATCTATCTGGTGGCGACGCTGGTGGCACTTGCCCGGCGCCTGCCGTTCGAACAGGTGGTGATCGAGGCCCAGGTGGCGGTGATCGGCAATACCGGTTTTCTGGGGATCCCGTTGCTGGTGGCCTTGATGGGGGCGCCGGCGATCGGGCCGATCATGCTGCTGCTGTCGGTGGATCTGATCGTGTTCTCGACCCTGTTCACCGTGCTGATCGCCGGCGGGCGCGACCGGCGGCTTTCGCCGGGCATCCTGCGCTCGGTGGTGCTGGAGCTGGGGCGCAACCCGATGATCGTGGCGATTGCGGCGGGGCTGTTGTGGTCGGCCACCGGGCTTGCCCTGCCGCAGCCGGCCGAGGCCTTTCTCGACCTGCTGGGCAGCGCCGCCACCCCCGGCGCGCTGTTTGCCATCGGCGCATCGCTGGCCGGGCGCCATGCGGGCGAACTGGCGGTGACCGGCTGGCTGGCCTTTGCCAAGCTGGTGCTGCACCCGGCGGCGGTGGCGCTGGCGGCCTTCGTCCTGTTCCCGGTGGAGCCTTTTGCCGCAGGGGTGATGGTCGCTGCGGCCTCGCTTCCGGTGGCGGGAAATGTATATATGCTGGCGGCGCATTACAACGTGGTGCCAGGGCGGGTGTCGGCGGCCATTCTGGTCTCGACCCTGGCCAGTATCGTCAGCGTTCCTCTGGTCATCGCATGGGTAAGCACATGATCCTGTTCAGCGCCGCATGGCGGCTTTTCTTCCCGGCCGCTGCCCTGTTTGCCGGGCTTGCCATTCCGCTCTGGCTGGTTCTGTTCCAGGGGCAGATCAGCGTCATGGACGACCCGCTGGCCTGGCATATGCACGAGATGCTGTTTGGCTATCTGCCGGCGGCGCTGGCGGGGTTCTTGCTGACGGCGGTGCCGAACTGGACCGGCCGGCCGGGGCTCAGGGGGGGGCCGCTGGCCGGGCTGTTCGGCCTGTGGCTGGCGGGGCGGGCCGGCATGTTCTGGGCGCCGGAAAGTTTCGGGCCGGTGCTGGCCATGCTGTTTCTGCCGGCGCTGGGCGGGATCATCGCCCGCGACATCCTGCGGGCGGGCAACCGGCGCAATTTCGTGGTGGTGGGGCTGGTCGCGGCGCTGTCTCTGGCCGAGATTACCGCGCTTTTCATCGACAGCGACCGGGGCGTGCGCGCCGGTTTTGCCGTGGCCTTCGTGTTGATGACGCTGATCGGCGGCCGGGTCACCCCGGCCTTTTCGCGCAACTGGCTGATGGCGCGCGGCGCCCGGACCCTGCCGGCGCCGTTCGGGGGGATCGACAAGCTGGCGCTGGCCGCGGCGGGGGCCATGGCGCTGGCCTGGATCGGCAGCGGGGCCTCGGTCCTGACCGGCATCCTGGCGGTGATCGCGGCGGGAGCCCTGGCCGGGCGACTGGCCCGCTGGCAGGGCTGGCAAGTGCGGGGCGAGGTGCTGCTGCTGGCCCAGCATGCGGCCTATCTGTGGCTGGTGATCGGCGCGGCCCTGCTGGCGCTGGCCAGCCTGAGCGACATGGCCAGCATCGCCCAGATGCGCCACGCATTGGGCGCCGGCGCTATCGGCACCATGACCGCGATCGTCATGCTGCGCGCCACTCTGGGCCATTCCGGCCGCGAGATCCGGGGCGGCGCGCTGGACTGGCTGCTGTTTGCGGCCCTGCATCTGGGGGCGGTCCTGCGCATCCTTGCCGAATGGACCGCCGACCCGGTATTCTTCTATACTGCCGCGGGGCATCTCTGGGCGGCGGGGATGCTGCTTTTGGTATTGCGCACCGCCCCCATTGCCCTGACCCCGCGCAGGTGAGCCAACAGGAGGAACCACATGCAAACCCTTTCCGAAAATGCCTGCTTTGGTGGCGTGCAGGGGGTCTATTCCCACAACAGCCGCGCCACCGGCACCGACATGACCTTTGGCCTGTTCCTGCCGCGCGAGGCGCGCCGGGGGCCGGTGCCGGTGCTGTGGTACCTGTCCGGCCTGACCTGCACCCATGAAAACGCCATGGTCAAGGCCGGGGCCCAGTACTGGGCCGCCAGGGCCGGGATTGCGCTGATCTTTCCCGATACCTCACCGCGCGGCGAGGGGGTGGCGGATGATGCCGCCTATGACCTGGGCCAGGGCGCCGGGTTTTACGTGGATGCCACCCAGGCGCCCTGGAAGGCGCATTACCGGATGTATGAATATGTGGCGCACGAGCTGCCGGAAATGGTGATCCCCGGCTTTGGCCTTGATGGCGCGCGTCAGGCGATTTGCGGCCATTCCATGGGCGGGCATGGGGCGCTGACCATCGCCATGCGCGAGGCCGGGCGGTTTCGCTCGGTCTCGGCCTTTGCGCCGATTGCGCATCCCACCGCCTCGGACTGGGGGCGCAAGCAGTTTGCCGCCTATCTGGGCGCGGACGAGGCCGCCTGGGCCGGCCATGATGCCAGCCTGCTGATGGCCGAGCGAGGCTTTGACGGGCCGGTTCTGGTGGACCAGGGCAGCGCCGACGAGTTTCTGAACCTGCTGCAGCCCGAGGCGCTGGCCCAGGCCATGGCCGCGCGCCGCCAGCCCGGCGCCTTTCGCATGCAGAAGGGTTATGACCATTCCTATTTCTTCGTGGCCAGTTTCATGCAGGCGCATGTGGAATTTCATGCCGAGGCGCTTTTCGGCTAGGCCGGGGGCCAGCCCCCGGACCCCCGGAGTATTTGCAGAAAGATGAAAGGGAGGCGGCAGCGCCTAGCCGCCGCCGATCAGCACGCCGGTTGCAAAGACCAGCGCGCCGCCCAGCACCACCTGAAAGGCGGCGCGGGCGAACGGGGTCTGCATGTAGCGGTTCTGAATCCAGGCGATCGCCCAGAGCTCGAGGAAAACCACGGCGAAGGCGATGAAGGTGGCGGTCCAGAAATCGGCGATCAGATAGGGCAGGGCATGGCCGAGCCCGCCCAGGGTGGTCATGAGGCCGGACGAGATGCCGCGTTTGAGCGGGCTGCCGCGGCCGGACAGCACACCGTCGTCAGAGGCCGCTTCGGTGAAGCCCATGGAGATGCCGGCGCCGATGCTGGCGGCGGCGCCCACCAGAAAGGTGGTGTGGGTGTTTTGGGTGGCGAAGGCGGTGGCGAAGATCGGCGCCAGGGTCGAGACCGAGCCATCCATCAGCCCGGCCAGCCCCGGCTGCACCCAGGTCAGCACGAATTGCCGGTGCGCGGCCAGGTCCTCGTCGCTGCGGGTGTCTTCGGGCAGGTATTTTTCCTCGAGCTCCTCGGCGGTGTGCTGGTGGGCGGCCTCGGCGGCGGCCAGGTCGCCCAGCAATTTGCGGGTAGCGGCGTCCTGGGTGCGCTTGGCCGCCTCGCGGTAGAATTTTTCGGCCTGGGATTCCATCGAATAGGCCTCGGCGCGCATGGCATCCAGGCTCAGGTTTTCGACCAGCCAGACCGGGCGGCGCGCGTAATAGCCCGCCACATGCTCGCGCCGGATCAGCGGGATCACGTCGCCAAAGCGCTTCTTGTGCAGGTCGATCAGGCGGCGGCGGTGGTCGTCCTCTTCCTTGGCCATGCCTTCGAAAATCCTGGCGCTGGCGGGATAGTCATGGCGCAGGCGCTCGGCATATTGGCGATAGATGCGTGCGTCGTCTTCCTCGTTGGAAATGGCCAGGGCCAGGATCTCCTGCTCGGACAGATCCTTGAAACGGCGGCGGGTGGGGATACCGGGAATCATCTCGTGCCTCGTGCTCGTCGCTGGAGTTTAGAACCATTCCAAGTTAGCCGGGCCAGCCCCCCGGCGCAACCGTCAATCGACCCGCCGCACAAAGATGTGGTTGCCCTCGCGCCGGCTTTCGAACCGCTTGAGCGCCGCGATCAGGTCAACCATCTTGCTCTTGCCATAGGAGCGCGGGTCGAAATCGCGCTGATCGGCGCGGATCGCATTGGAAATCTGGCTGAGCGAAAACCACTCGCCCTCCTGGTCGATCTTGTCCATGGCCCGAATGATCAGCGGGATCGCATCGGTGGGCGGGCGCTTTTCGGGTGCCTTGCCCGGGCTTGTCGCATGCCCCTTTTCCGGGGCCGGCATCGGCTCTTCGATGATGTTTTCAATCAGGATGAACTGGGTGCAGACATTGCGCAGGCTCTCGGGGGTCTTGGCCTCGCCGATGCCGTAAACCGCCTTGCCCTCTTCGCGGATGCGGTTGGCCAGCGCGGTGAAATCGCTGTCGCTCGAGACCAGCACGAAGCCGTCGAAATGGCCCTTGTGCAGGATGTCCATGGCGTCGATCACCAGCCCGATATCGCTGGCATTCTTGCCCTTGGTATTGGCGGTTTCCTGATG
>CAZPDV010000173.1:0-4798 GCA_964585355.1 uncultured Aliiroseovarius sp. | reverse complement strand
TCGACCAGGCCATGCAGCGGGTGGTGGCCGCCTTCGAGGCCCGCGCGGCAGAGCTTTACCGGCCGGTTGCCTAGGGCCGTAGAAACGAATTTCACGCCATTGATCTCATAACTCCCGGATTGCCTGCAATCCGGTTCGCGCCCGACCCCGCCCCCCAGGGCGGGCGCGAAGTGTCAAAAGGTTTCACTGCCTTGCAACCTCTTCTTTTCAAGGAAATCCCTTCGCAAGCCTCTCCCGGCCCGCCCTCGGGGTCGGGCGCAAACCTTGCGTTTATCCCATTTCAATGCAGTGTATCCTGTTTACGCGATACCGGGGCCTGTCGCGCATGATCAGATCCGGCGCGCGCAAGCGGCCCGGGCAGTCGCTGCCTCAAGGATCGCTGGCCAGCGGGTGGTGTTTGAGCACCAGTTCGCGCAGGCGTTCGTCCAGCACATGGGTGTAAATCTCGGTGGTCGAGATATCGGCATGGCCCAGCAGCGTCTGGATCGCCCGCAGGTCGGCGCCATGGGCCAGGAGATGCGTGGCAAAGGCGTGGCGCAGCCGGTGCGGGGTGACCCTGGCCGGGTCGATCCCGGCGGCAAGCGCAATTTCCTTGATCAGGCCATGGAACCGATGCCGGGTCAGGTGGCCGGCCTTGCCCCGCGAGGGGAACAGGAAGCGCGAGGCCGGGCGGGCCGGGCTGCGGGCGCGGGCCTGGGCCTCGGCCGCATCGCGCTGCTCCAGCCACTGCGCCAGCGCCGCGCGCGCCTTGTCGGTCAGCGGCACCAGCCGCTCCTTGCCGCCCTTGCCGCGCACCAGGATCAGCCGCGGGTCGCCGCGCGCCGCCGCCACCGGCAGTGCCACCAGTTCGCTCACCCGCATGCCGGTGGCATAGGCCAGTTCCACCAGGCAGACATTGCGCGCCCGCTCAAGCGGAGAGCGGCCCGCATTGCCGGCCGCCTCCAGCAGCGCCTCCACCTCGGCCTCGCTCAGGGTCTGGGGCAGTTTCTTCGACTTGCCCGGCCCCCTGATCTCGATCGCCGGATTGTCCGGGCGCAGCCCCTCTTCCACCACGAAGCGGAACAACTGCCTGAGCGCCGAGAGCCGCCGGGCGCGGGTGGCCTGCGACAGGCCCTCGGCCTCGCAGGCGATCATCCAGGCCTCGATATCGGCGCGGCTGGCCTGCAGGAACCCCAGGCCGCGCCGCTCCAGCCAGGCCAGCGCCGCCTTCAGGTCGCGGCCATAGGAAAGCAGGGTGTTTTCCGCCGCCCCCAGCTCGGCCGCGCGGGCATCCAGAAAGGCCGAGATCAGCCGCGGCCCGTCCGGCGCCCCTCCGTTTGCTCCGGCCCGGCTCATCCGCGCCGCTCCAGCAGCAGGTATTCCAGCGCGGCGCGCCGGGCGGTATCCTCAAGCCCCAGCGTGCGAAACAGCGCCAGCGCGTCGGTCACCTCGTCCAGGTTGCCATTGGCGCCGCTGGTGAACAGGTCCAGCCCGCGCAGGATCGCCTCGCCCAGGCGCCCGCTTTCCACCAGCGAGGCCAGCCGCGCCGGGGCGGCATTGGCGGCAAAGCCCCGCAGCACCGCCTGCGCCGGCCCCGCCTTGGCACTGAGCCCCTCGGTCACGCCGCGCGCCACCCCCAGCGGCACCGCAAGGCCCTCGACCGGGCCGGCCTCCGCCGCAACCGCCTCGTACTCATCCGACAGCAGCCCCATGATCAGCGCGATCCGCGCCGCCTCGGGCGGCAGCTCCAGCCGGCTCAGGGCCGGGCCATAAATCCGCGCCATCGGCACTTCCAGCCCCACCGCCTGCATCTGCTGCCACATGGGCGGCAGGGCGGCGGCGATGGCGGCGGGGGCGTTCTGCTTGAGCGCCTGGTCCAGCGCCTGCACCGCCGCGACCCGCTCCCAGACCCCGCCCGAGGCCGCCGCCCGGCGCTCGGTATAAAGCCCCAGAAGCTGGTTCGGCGGCACCGCCCCGGTGCGCGCCAGCCGCTCGCCCGCCTCGATGCGCGCCTTCCAGCCGATATTGGCGCGCAGGTCGGCCTGGGCAAAGGCCAGCGGCAGGGTGGTGGTCGGAAGCGGCTGGCCGATCGCCTCGAACATGCGGAAGATCAGCGGCGACGGGCGGCTGGGCGGCGCCAGCGGCGGCGCGCCCTCGAACAGTTCCGGGTCGAGAAACCGCGCCAGCAGCGCGTCATCCTCGGGCGAGATGAAGCCCAGCGCCCGGCCGGTGCCCAGGGTCAGCACCGCCGCGTTCCAGTCGCCGCCCCGGGCCAGGCAGAACACCCGCGCGGTAAAGGTCGGCGACAGTTCCGGGGTGGCGCGCATCACGTCGCAAAGCTGGTTCTCGGTGCCCAGAAGCAGGCTCACATCGAACCAGCGGCGGAAAATGTCGGGGTTTTCCGGCCCGGCCCGCGCCAGCAACGCATCCGCCTGTTCCAACGCGCCCAGTTCCAGCAGCTTGTCAACCCGCGCCAGGAAAACGTCATAGCCGCTGGCATCGGGCGCCTCGGGCGGGCTGAGTTCGGCCAGCAGCAGGGTATAGAGCAGGTCCTCGAGCGCCGGCAGCATGTCGATCGGCTCGGCCCGGAACCGGCGCGCCACATCCGCCGGCCGGGCCGGTCCCCACAGGTCGTTGGGCAGGCCGGTGACCGACGCCGGCAGGATGCCCACCGCATCCGGCACCGGGCGGCCCAGGGGGGTGACGCTGACCTGTCCGACCGCGGCGCCGTCGCTCACCCCCGGTTCGTCAGGGGCAGGATCGGGGCGCAGCGCCGCCGGATCGGCCGGGGTGGTGACCGAGTTCGACAGCCAGTCGATGGCCGACATCGGTGCATCCTGCGCCTCGGGCGCCCCCTGCGCCCAGGCCGCCCCGCTGCCCAGCGCCACCAGCAGCGCCGCGCGCAGCACGCCGCCGCCGCGCCTATTTCGCATCCAGCGTCACCGTCACGCTGTTTTCCGCCTGCTGGGGCGACAGATCGCCCAGATAGGCATATCCCGCCAGCCCGGCGCCGCCGATCACCGCCAGAACGAATATCAGTTTCACCAGTCGTTTCACCATTGCCGAGCCTGCCTTTTCCGGTTTTTGTGCTGCCTTCTTTCATATATGGCATTTTTCCTGATATCACGCCATTGAGGAACCGATCAAACTTTTGGCGAGGCAGCGCCGGTGGCATACACGGTGAAAAAGACCATTGCTCTTGTGGGCATGATGGGGGCGGGCAAGACCGCCGTGGGCCAGGCGCTGGCGCGGGCGCTGGGGGTGCCGTTCCTTGATTCGGACCAGGAGATTCGCCGCGCCGCCAACATGGAGATCGCCGAGGTGTTTGAGCGCGACGGCGAGGCCTTCTTTCGCGACCGCGAGGCCGAGGTGATCGCCCGCCTGCTCAGGACCGAGCGCTGCGTGCTGTCCACCGGGGGCGGGGCCTTCCTGGCGGCGCGCAACCGCGATCAGATCCGCCGGGCCGGGGTCTCGGTCTGGCTCAATGCGCCGCTCGACCTGCTGTGGGAACGGGTGCGCCACAAGGACACCCGGCCGCTGCTGCGCACCCCCGACCCGCGGGCGACGCTGGCGGAAATCTATGCCCGGCGGGTGCCGGTCTATGCGCTGGCCGACCTGGAGGTGAAGGCGCGGGCGGAATATTCGGTGGCGCGCATGGCCGAGGAGGTGCTGGCGGCGCTGAAAACCCGGCCCGACGTGGTGGAGGAGCGCTGATGGAAGTGGTGCATGTCCCCCTGGAGGGGCGCGAATACGACATTCGCATCGGCAGCGGCCTGATCGACCGGGCCGGGGCCGAAATGGCGCCGCTGCTGGCCCGGCCGCGGGTGGCGATCGTGACCGAGGCGCGGGTGGCGGGGCTGCACCTGGCCGCGCTCGAGGCGGGGCTGGCGGCGGCCGGCATCGACAGCGCCGCGCTGGTGCTGGAGCCGGGCGAGGCCACCAAGGATTGGGCCAACCTGACCCGCACGGTGGAGTGGCTGCTGGCCCAGAAGGTCGAGCGCGCCGACATGGTGGTGGCCTTCGGCGGCGGGGTGATCGGCGACCTGGCGGGCTTTGCCGCCGCCATCCTGCGCCGCGGCGTGCGCTTCGTACAGATCCCCACCAGCCTGCTGGCCCAGGTTGACAGCTCGGTGGGCGGCAAGACCGGGATCAACACCGCCCATGGCAAGAACCTGGCCGGCGCCTTTCATCAGCCGGCGCTGGTGCTGGCCGATATCGGGGTGCTGGGCACCCTGGCGCCGCGCGACTTGCTGGCCGGCTATGGCGAGGTGGTGAAATATGGCTGCCTGGGCGACCTGGCGTTTTTCGAGTGGCTCGAGGCCAACGGGCCGGCGCTGGCGGCCGGCGACATGGCGCTGCGGGCCGAGGCGGTCCGGCGCTCGGTCGAGATGAAGGCGGGTATCGTCACCCGCGACGAAAAGGAACATGGCGAGCGTGCCCTGCTCAACCTGGGCCATACTTTCGGCCATGCGCTGGAGGCGGCCACGGGCTATTCCCAGCGGCTTCTGCATGGCGAGGGGGTGGCTTTGGGCATGGTGCTGGCCTTCGAGCTTTCGGCGCGGCTGGGGCTGATGGCACAGGAGGCGCCGTCGCGGCTGCGGGCGCATCTGGCGGAAATGGGCATGAAGAAGGACCTGGCCGACATCCCCGGCAATCTGCCCGATGCGGATGGGCTCATGGCCTTGATGGCACAGGATAAAAAGGTGGTGGGCGGCAAGATGCGCTATGTGCTGGCGCGCGCCATCGGCGCGGCTTTCGTGGCCGAGGACGTGGACCCGGCGGCGGTGCGGGCGGTGCTGAACGATGCCCTGGCCGGGCG
>CAZPDV010000172.1:0-4820 GCA_964585355.1 uncultured Aliiroseovarius sp. | reverse complement strand
CTTACTCGGCCGCCTCCGGGGCGTCGTTACCGTTTTCGCCCCTGGCCTGAGCCTCGGCCGGCTTTTCGGAAGGGGCCTCGGGCGCCGGTTGCTCCTTGCGCGCCCGTGGCGGCCGGGGCTTGCGGGCCCGCGGTGCCCGCTTGGGCTTCATCTCGGGGGTTTCCACAAGCCCGCTATCCCCCTCGCCGCCGGGCAGCACCGGGGCCGCCTCGGGTTGCGGCATCTGGCCGGGGTCCTGCGGCTGGGGCGCGCCCCCGGCCGCCGCCTGGGCCTCTTGCCGGGCCAGCCGCGCCTCGCGCTCACGCTCCTGGCGCTCGCGCTGCTGCTGCTCGGCCTGCTGGCGCCTGGCCTCGGCCGCGCGCTGCGCCTCGCCCAGCATGCGGGTGTAATGCTCGGCATGTTGCAGGAAATTCTCGGCCGCCACCCGGTCATTGGCCAGCGAGGCATCGCGCGCCAGCTGGTTGTACTTGTCGATGATCTGCTGCGGGGTGCCGCGCACCTTGCCTTCCGGCCCGGAACTGTCAAACACCCGGTTCAGATTGTTACCGGGGTTGCGGTTGCGGTTCGACTTGCCGCGCGAACGTGATTTCGATGATCTCATGTGATTCGGTTCCAGCCTTTGTTGGCTTGCCTGAGCTATGACGCCGCGCGCCGATGAAATTTCCCGTATCAGACTGTTGGGTTGCCCGTGGCGGTGTCTGCAAGACTTCCTGCCACGGCCCATGAGTAACCATGCCCACCCCGAGAGACAAGCAAAAACTGGGAAAAAGCCGGGGATCGGCGCGAAAAAGCCCGCATTATGGCATGTTTACATCGGTTTGCCCGGGCTGTGGGCCGGTTTTTGCCCGACAACCACCCGATCGCGCCCATCCAGATCCGGCAGAATCCGCAGCGCGCTCAGCCCGGCCTCGGCGAAAAGCGCCGCCACCTCCGGCCCCTGTTGCCAGCCGATTTCCACCAGCAGGCGACCGCCGGGGGCAAGATGCGCCGCCGCCCCCGCGGCAATGGCGCGAAAGGCGGCAAGCCCGTCGCCGCCGGGGCTGAGCGCGCGCGCCGGATCATGGGCGCGCACCTCCGGGGCAAGCCCGGCAAGCTCGTCGGCGGCAATATAGGGCGGGTTCGACACGATCAGGTCAAAGCCCCCCTCCACCGCCGCGAACCAGTCCGAGTGCAGCAGCCGCAGCCGGTCCGCGACCCCGTGGCGCGCCGCATTTTCCCGCGCCACCTCAAGACAGGCCGGGTCGATATCGGTGGCGATTGCCCGCGCCCCCGGCCACTCGGCCAGCAGGGTCACGGCAAGGATGCCCGCGCCGGTGCCCAGGTCCAGCAGCCGCTCCGGCACCGGCCCCTCCAGCGCGGCGGCGATCAGGCTTTCGGTCTCGGGCCGCGGGTCCAGCACCGCCGGCGTGACCGCGAATTCGCGCCCCCAGAAGGCCCGCCGGCCCAGGATGCGCGCCACCGGCTCGCGCGCCAGCCGCCGGTCCAGCATCGCCTCGAACCGGGCCGCCTGGGCCGCGCCCAGCCGCCGCTCGGGGTCCAGTAGCACCCGCTCGGGCGCCAGCCCGGCCGCCTCGGCCAGCAGCCACCGCGCATCGCGCGCCGCCCCCTCGATCCCGCCCGCGCGCAACCGCGCCGCCCCGGCGCGCAGCAGATCGGCCAGCCGCGCGGTCATTCCATCTCGGCCAGTTTCAGCGCCTGATCATGGGCGATCAGCGCGTCGATGATCTCGTCCAGGTCGCCGGCCATCACCTGATCGAGCCGGTAGAGCGTGAGCCCGATCCGGTGGTCGGTCACCCGCCCTTGCGGAAAGTTGTAGGTGCGGATGCGCTCGGAACGGTCGCCCGAGCCCACCTGCGACCTGCGGTCGGCGGCGCGGGCATCGTCGGCCTTCTGCCGCTCCAGGTCATAAAGCCGCGCCCGGAGCACCTGCATGGCGATCTCGCGGTTGCGATGCTGGCTCTTCTCGCTCGAAGTCACCACCAGCCCGGTGGGCAGATGGGTGATCCGCACGGCGCTGTCGGTGGTGTTGACATGCTGCCCCCCGGCCCCCGAGGCGCGCATGGTATCAATGCGCAAGTCATTGGGATCAATGCGGATATCCACGTCCTGGGCCTCGGGCAACACCGCCACGGTGGCGGCCGATGTATGGATGCGCCCGCCGCTCTCGGTCTCGGGCACGCGCTGCACCCGGTGCACGCCGGATTCGAATTTCAGCCGGGCAAACACCCCCTCGCCCCTGACATGGGCCACCGCCTCGCGAATGCCGCCCAGCTCGGTCTCCTGCGCCTCGATCAGCTCGAATTTCCAGCCACGCGCCTCGGCATAGCGCTGATACATGCGCAACAGGTCGCCGGCAAACAGCGCCGCCTCGTCGCCGCCGGTGCCGGGGCGGATCTCGATCATCGCCGGGCGCGCATCGGCGGCATCGCGCGGCAACAGCACCAGCCGCATGGCATGCTCTGCCGCCTCCAGGCGCGCGCGTAGCTCGGGCAGCTCGGCCTCGGCCAGCTCGCGCATCTCCGGGTCGTCCAGCATCGCCTCTGCCCCGGCAATCTCCTCCAGCAACGCCCGATAGGCGGCGATCTCCTCCACCACCGGCCTGAGCTCGGCATATTCGCGCCCGATCTCGGCAAATTCATCGCCCGACAGCCCCTCGCCCATGCGGGCCTCGAGGAACTGAAAGCGCTGGCAGATCGCGTCGAGCTTGTCCAAAGGTACCATGGCGCACCTGTCCCCTATCGCGCCGGCCTGGTCAAGGGGCCGCCATGCGCCCTCACCCCTCGACCGCCTGCATCTGCTCCAGCCAGCGGGCGACCCGGCCGGCATTGACCCCAAGATCCGAGCGGCCAAAGCGCAGGCGCGCATGGATGGCAATGGTGCCCTCCTCCAGGCTGATCGTGGTATAATCGGGAAATCCCCAGAGCGCCGACCGGGTGACAAAGGTGATCCGCCGCTGGTCCGCATTGCCGGCCAGGATCCGGGTGCGCGGGGTTGCCGCAATGATCCCGGCCAGCCGGGCAAAGGCCGCCGCGTCGCCGGGCACGCGCACCACCACCCCGCCGGGAAAGCGCCCCTCCGCCGCGGGCGGCGCCACATGCCAGCGCGCCACCTCCGAGGGCGCCAGCCGCACCCACAGGCCGAACCCGACCACAGCCATCCCTGCCAGCACCAGGAATTTCACCGCCCTGCCCTTTCATCTTTCGCCAAATACTCCCGCCGGAGGCCCTGCGCCCTCACCGCCTGTTCCACGCCATCAGACACAGGATATCGGTGGCCACATGCGCCCCGGCAATCGCGGTGATGCCGCTGGGGTCGAAGGGGGGCGAGACCTCGACCACATCGCCGCCAATCACCTGCACGCCGGCAATATCGCGCAGGATCCGGGCCGCCTGGGCGCTGGTCATGCCGCCCCAGACCGGGGTGCCGGTGCCCGGCGCACAGGCCGGGTCGAGCCCGTCGATATCAAAGCTCAGATAGGTCGCATGCCCGCCCAGAATCTCGCGAATCCGCGCCGCCACCGCCGCCGGGCCGATCTCGTGCAGCTCGCGCGCGTCGATGATGTTCACCCCCAGCGTATCCTCATTGCTGGTGCGAATCCCCACCTGGACCGAGCGCGCCGGGTCGATCAGCCCCTCCTTCACCGCCTTGTAGAACATGGTGCCGTGATCGACCCGGTTCATGTCGTCGTCCGGCCAGGTGTCGGTATGGGCATCGAACTGCAACAGGCTGAGCGGGCCGTATTTCCTGGCATGCGCCCGCAGGATCGGGAAGGTGATATAATGATCGCCGCCCAGCGACAGCACCTGCGCGCCCTGGTCGAGGATCCCGGCAATATGCGCCTCGAGCGCGGCGGGAAAGCGGTCGATACGGGCGTAATCGAACGCCAGGTCGCCGTAATCGGCTATGGCAAAATCGCTCATCACGTCAAAGCCCCAGCCATAGGGCGCGTCCGGGCTTTGCAGGGCCGAGGCCTCGCGGATCGCGCGCGGGCCAAGCCGGGCGCCGGGGCGGTTGGTCACCGCCTGGTCGAAGGGGATGCCGGTCACCGCAAAATCCACCCCGGTCAGGTCCTTTGCATAGCGCCGGCGCAGAAACGAGGGCACCCCGCCAAAGGTATTTTCCAGCGACAGCCCCTTGAACCCCTCGCGGGTCAGGGCGGTATCGACCTGCCTGGCCGCATCCTCCAGCGCCATTCTCAGCCCTCCAGCGGCTGGCGCTGCTCTACCAGCCGGGCAAAATAGCTTGCCCCGATCGGCGCCACCGCGTCGTTGAAATCGTATTTCGGGTGATGCACCATCGGCCCGTCGCCCTGGCCCAGGAAAATATAGGCGCCGGGGCGTTCCTGTAACATGTAGGAGAAATCCTCGGCCCCCATTTCGCGGCCCTTGTCGGTAATCACCCGGGCCTCGCCCACCACGTCGCGGGCCGCGCGGGCGGCTTCCTCGACCTTCTCGGGGTCATTCACCGTGGCCGGATAGCCGCGCTCATAGATCAGCTCGGCCTCGCAACCGAAAGCCGCCATCTGCCCGGCCACGATCTCGCGCATGCGCGCTTCCACCATGTCCTGCACGCTGGGCTCGAAGGTGCGCACGGTGCCGCCGACAAAGGCGGTGTCGGGGATGATGTTGTCGGCGCTGCCGGCATGGATCTGGGTCACCGATACCACCAGGTCCTGGGTGGCGGCGTGGTTGCGGCTGACGATGGTCTGAATCGCCTGCACCAGCGCGGTGGCGGCGATCAGCGGGTCGCGGGTTTCGTGCGGAAAGGCGCCATGCCCGCCCTTGCCCTTGATATGGATGTGAAAGCTGTCCACCGCCGCC
>CAZPDV010000171.1:0-4833 GCA_964585355.1 uncultured Aliiroseovarius sp. | reverse complement strand
ATGGAAGAGGCCGTCGAAGAGGTCGTGGACACGGCCGAGGAAGTGGTTGAAGAGGTGGCCGAAGCAGCGGCGGAGGAGGCCCCTGCGGCAGACAAGGCCGAGGATGCGCCCGCCACCGACGCCCAGGCCTGAGCCGGGCAGGGCCACTCATTTCCCGCGGGCGTATCGCCGTCCGCGGCCATACACTTTGCAAGGAGAACCAAAATGGCTGTGACAGCTAAACTGGTGAAAGAGCTGCGCGAAATGACCGGCGCGGGCATGATGGACGCGAAAAAGGCCCTGGTGGCGGTCGAGGGCGATATCGAAGCCGCGATCGACTGGCTGCGCACCAAGGGGCTGGCCAAGGCGGCCAAGAAATCCGGGCGCACCGCCGCCGAGGGGCTGGTCGGCGTGGCGGTCGAGGGCGGCAAGGGCGTCGCGGTGGAGGTGAACTCGGAAACCGACTTCGTTGCCAAGAATGTCGAGTTTCAGGAGATGGTTGCCGGGATCGCCAAGGCGGCGCTTGAGGTGGACGACCTCGAGGCGCTGAACGCGGCCGAGCTGAACGGCAAGGCGGTCAGCGAAGTCATCACCGATGCCATCGCCAAGATCGGCGAAAACATGACCCTGCGCCGCATGGCCAAGGTCGAGGGCGCGGTGGTGGCCAGCTATGTGCACAACCCGGTGGCGCCGGGCCTGGGCAAGATCGGCGTGCTGGTCGCACTTGATGGCGGCGACGAGGATTTCGCCCGCCAGATCGCCATGCATGTGGCCGCCGCCAATCCGCAGGCGCTCAATGTCGAGGCGCTGGACCCGGCCGTGGTGGAAAAGGAGCGCGCCATCCTGACCGAGCAGGCCCGCGAAAGTGGCAAGCCCGAGCAGGTGATCGAAAAGATGATCGAGGGGCGGATGCGCAAGTTCTATGCCGAATCCACGCTGCTGGGGCAGGATTTCGTCATCAACCCGGACCTGACCGTGGAAAAGGCGGCCCAGGAGGCCGGCGCGACCATCGTCGGCTATGTGCGGCTTGAAGTGGGCGAGGGGATCGAGAAGAAGGTCGAGGATTTCGCCGCCGAGGTTGCGAAAACCATGGGCGGCTGATCGCGCCACAGGCAGGAAAGAAATGCGGCGCCGGCAGAAGTGCTGGCGCCGCTTGATGTCGAGGCACCCTTGGGACATCAGGCCGCCTCGGAAAGAGAGCCACCGGCGGCCGGCACCTTGGCGAAATCGCGCCTCGGTAACCGACCCCGGTCAACCCGGTGGAATATCGTGGCAGAGAAAACGAAAGATCACCACAACACCCCATGCTCCATGGCCAAATAGCCACCACTCACGGAACAGGGACAATATGCCACAAGGGCAGGGGGGCGGACAGTCAGGAATTCCTTACCTATCCTTTCAGCACGAATACCTGGTTCCAGAACGCGGCCTTGAGCACCGCCTGCGCGGTGGTATCGACATTGAGCTTTTCGCGCACCAGCCGGAGGTGCTTTTCCACCGTGGCGGGGGTGACGCCAAGGATGGTGGCGATGTCCTGATTGGTCTTGCCCTCGGCAACCCAGTTCAGCACTTCCTGCTGGCGGCGTGACAGCCGGGCGCGTTCGTTCAGGTTCGGCAGCGAGATGATCTTGAGATGGGTCATGTTGGCAATGACCTGAATTTCCTGCCCGTGGCGCGCCCAGATCGCGTTCACCGCCTGCTGGCTCAGACCGGCGCGCGCGCCCATGGAAAGCGCGGCCCGGGTGCGGGGCGAGGCATGGGGAAAGCTGATCGAATAGCCCGCCGTCAGCCCGTTTGCCATGTTCCAGTCAACCACCTTGCGCTGGCACGGATCAAGCGCCTTGTAGGCCTCGTCAAGATAGTCCCAGGAACGGGCGCCGGTATTGTGAATCGCCCATTGGGTGAGCGGCGCATGCAGGTAATATTCACCCTCGATAAAGGTCTTGAGATAGCTTTCCTCCAGGTTGCTCAGGATCAGCGCATCCTGCCACGGGCCAAACGAGGTTTCGGTCCCGAAACGGTTATAGCCATAGATCAGCCGGTCAAACCCGAAACGCGCCAGCTTGTCGCACAGCATGTTCCAGACCTCGGCCAGGTCCGAGGCATTGGCAACCGAATCGAGATATGCCAGCGTGTCGGCCTGCATCAGCCCGCGGTCAGATGCTGTACCATGGCGCGGATCGCCAGCGGATAGCCCGCCGGGCCAAGCCCGCAAATCTGTGCCAGCGCCACCCTGGCGATATAGGAGCGGTGGCGGAAGCTCTCGCGGGCATGGATGTTGGACAGGTGCAGCTCGATCACCGGCAGTTCGATCGAGGCAATCGCGTCCATCAGCGCGATCGAGCTATGGGTATAGGCGCCGGCATTGAGGACGATGCCCTGGTGCACGCCGCGCGCCGCCTGCAGCGCGTCGATCAGCGCGCCTTCGTGATTGGACTGCATGAAACTGACCCGCGCGCCCAGAGCGGCGGCTTCCTCGTGGCAGGCGGCCTCGATCTCGGCCAGGCTGACGCTGCCATAGACCTCGGGCTGACGCTGCCCCAGAAGATTGAGATTTGGTCCGTTCAGGACAAGAATGGAATGCATGGCGTTCTCCCCAAAAGGGTGATTACGGCAGGCGCCGGCATTTGTCGAGAAAATCCATATTCAGGCGGGCGTTGCCTCGGCAGGCATTTTGAAGATATGGCGGCAAGTTATTGTAATATAAGATAAAGGATCGCTGGATGAGGATTTGCGCAGCCGTCCATTTATTACATAATACTTATTATGCGCACAGAGTGCTGGCGAAAATGCCCGGAATGGCGCGCTGACATTTGGCCCGGCTCTGCCGGGCAGCGCCTGCCTGCCCCCCGGCAGGCGCTTTGCGAGGCTGCCTTTGATCGCAACGGTCGGGTTTGATCAACCGTTTCGCGCCTTGCGCAGTTACATGATCGCGCCAGCCCAGGCAGGCGCTGCCCTCTGGTTGCCCGCATGAGGTGCGCGAAATGCTCCTGTGCCTATTCGCCCAGGGCATAGCCCGCGCCGCGGACGGTGCGGATCGGGTCCGGCGCCCCGAAGCTGGTAAGCGCCTTGCGCAGCCGGCCCACATGCACATCCACCGTGCGCGTGTCCAGTTCGGCCTCGCGGTCGCCCCAGACCCGGGTCAGCAGCGCCTCGCGGCTCCAGACCCGGCCGGGCCGCTCCAGCATGGCGGTCAGCAGCCGAAACTCGGTGGGCCCCATCGGCACCGCCTGCCCGGCCCGGCTGACCCGGTGGCGCTCCGGGTCAAGCTCGATATCGCCATGGCGCAGCACTTCGCCGGTGCTGGCGGGCCGTGTGCGGCGCAGTTGGGTGCGAATCCGCGCCTGCAACTCCTTGATGGAAAAGGGTTTTGCCATGTAATCATCGGCGCCGGTATCCAGCCCGCGGATCTTGTCCACATCCTCGGAACGGGCCGACAGCATGATCACCGGCGGCGCCCCTGCCCGGCGTTTGAGTTGCCGGCAGATCTCGATCCCCGAGGTGCCGGGCAGCATCCAGTCCAGCAGAACCAGGTCCGGCGTCTCCTCGGCCAGCAGCAGCAGCGCCTCGTCGCCATCGGCCGCCACCTGCACCGCATAGCCCTCGGCCTCGAGGTTATAGCGCAGGATCTCGCGCTGCGAGGCCTCGTCCTCGACCACCAGGATGCGCACCGGCGGCAGCTGCATCAGGCCTCGTCCCTGGGCGGCTTGTACACTTCCTTGTTGCCTTTCGGCCGGGGCTCGTCAGGCATCTCGCCAGTGACCAGATAGATCACCTGATCGGCGATGGCGGTCACGTGGTCCCCTGCCCTCTCGATGTTTTTTGCTATGAAATGCAAGTGCATACAGGCGGTAATTGATCTTGGATCCTCCATCATGAAGGTCAGGAACTCGCGAAACAGCGCGTTATACATCTGATCCACTTCCAGGTCACGCTGGCGCACGTCCTGGGCCAGGTCCACATCGCGGCGGATGAAGGCATCCAGCGCGTCCGACAGCATGGCATGCACCTCTCGCGCCATGCGCTTGATGGCGCCGGGGCCGCCCTCGATTTCGGGCATGTGCATCAGCACGACCGAGCGCTTGGCCATGTTCTTGGCATAATCGCCCACCCGTTCCAGGTTGGCGGCGATCTTCATCACGCTCAGCACCGTGCGCAGGTCGCTGGCGATCGGCTGGCGCAGGGCCAGAAGCCGGGCGCAGGCCTCGTTGATCTCGGTCTCCAGCGCGTCGATGGCCTTGTCGCCCTTGCGCACCTGGGCGGCGAGCTCCTCGTCACGCGATTTGAGCGCCCGCGCGCCCTTGAGCAACGCCTCCTCCACCAGCCCGCCCATGCGCATGACCTGGGCCTGGATGGCCTCGAGATCGCGGTCGAAGGCGGACAGGATGTGATGCTCTTCCATGGTGGACCTCCTAGCCGATGCGCCCGGTGATATAGCTTTCCGTGCGCGGATCCGCGGGGTTGGTGAAGATCTGCTCGGTCTCGCCATATTCCACCAGATTTCCCAGGTGAAAGAAAGCGGTGCGCTGGCTGACGCGGGCGGCCTGCTGCATCGAATGGGTAACGATGACCACGGCGATCGACTGGCCAAGCTCGTCGATCAGCTCCTCGATCTGGGCGGTGGCGATCGGGTCGAGCGCCGAGGCCGGCTCGTCCATCAGCAGCACTTCCGGGCCGGTCGCCACCGCACGCGCGATGCACAGGCGCTGTTGCTGGCCGCCGGAAAGCCCGGTGCCGGCAGCGTGCAACCTGTCTTTAACTTCGTCCCATAAAGCCGCGCGACGCAAGGATTTTTCCACGATCTCGTCCATCTCGTCGCCGCGCTTGGCCAGGCCGTGGATGCGCGGCCCGTAG
>CAZPDV010000170.1:0-4841 GCA_964585355.1 uncultured Aliiroseovarius sp. | reverse complement strand
TCAACGTGTTCCGCCATCCGCAGATGAGCTGGATGACCCGCGAGGCGATGATCGCGCTGCCGTTTTTTGCCTTTGGCGGGCTGGGCTGGCTGATGGGGGTGGCCCAGCTTGGCCCGGCGCGGCTGTTTGCGGCGATTGGCGGGGTGTTTGCCCTGGCCTTTGTCTATGCACAGGGGCGAATCCTGCGGGCGGCCAAGGGCATTCCGCTGTGGCGCCGGCCCGAGATCGTGGCGCTGATCGTTGCCACCGGGTTGTGCGAGGGGGCGGGGCTGCTCACCGCGCTGATGGTGGCGGGGGAGAGGGCGCTTCCCGGCTGGCTGCCAGGGGCGCTGTTGCTGCTGCTGGCGCTGCGCTTTGCCGGCTGGCTGAGATACCGAAGCGCGGTGCGCTGGAATGGGGCGCCGACCCGGGCGATTGCCGCGCTTGATGCCTGGCCGGTGCTGAGCGCCGTGCCGCAGGCGGCCCTTGCCGGGCTGGTGGTCCTGGCGTTGTTGTCGCCATGGGCGCCGGTTGCCGAGCTGGCGCTGTTTCTGGCCGGGCTGGGGGCTATGGCCAGCGGCTGGGCCTTCAAGTTCAATCTCATTACCAGGGCAGCCTTCGACCAGGGCTATGCCATCAACAGGATGCCCGCCCGTGGCGCGGGGCAGTCGCGCATGGGGATTCAGCCGGGCTGGACCAGGGCCTGACATGTGGCGGTGCGGGCCATTCAGGGAGGAAAAGGGATGACATCAGAACCCGACTTCATGTTTGACCGCGAGACCGAGACCATGAGCCGGGCGGCGTTGGCCGAGATCCAGGTCGAGCGGCTGAAATGGTCGCTGACGCGGGCCTATGAGAACGTGCCGCATTACCGGCGCGCCTTCGATGCCGCCGGGGTGAGGCCTGATCGGCTGCAAGGCATCGCCGA
The DNA here is from genome assembly GCA_964585355.1 of uncultured Aliiroseovarius sp. Taxonomy (GTDB): domain Bacteria; phylum Pseudomonadota; class Alphaproteobacteria; order Rhodobacterales; family Rhodobacteraceae; genus JAAEUB01. Next base: position 3,934 of record CAZPDV010000170.1, on the reverse strand, counting down.
TATCCGGCATTTTCCGTTTACCGTGAAAACCGACCTGCGCGACAATTATCCGTTCGGCATGTTCGCCCAGCCGGTCAGCGAAATGATGCGCCTTCATGCCAGTTCCGGCACCACCGGCAAGCCGACCGTGGTGGGCTATACCAGCGCCGATGTGGCGCGCTGGGGCGATCTGATGGCGCGGTCGCTGGCCTGTGCCGGGGCACGGCCCGGCGATATCGTGCATAACGCCTATGGCTATGGGCTTTTTACCGGCGGGCTGGGCGCCCATTACGGGGCCGAGCGTCTGGGCTGTGCGGTGGTGCCGGTCTCGGGCGGGGGGACCGAGCGGCAGGTGACGCTGATCAATGATTTCAGGCCGCGCATCCTGTGTTCAACCCCTTCTTATGCGTTCAATATCGCCGAGGTCGGGGCGCAGATGGGGGTGGACATGGCGCAAAGCTCGCTGGCGCGCGGCGTTTTCGGGGCCGAGCCATGGTCCGAGCAGATGCGGGGCGAGCTTGATGCCGCCCTGGGGCTGCGCTCGGTGGATATCTATGGGCTGAGCGAGATCATGGGGCCGGGGGTGGCGATGGAATGCGACACGGCGCGCGCCGGCCTGCATGGGTGGGAGGATTGCTTTCTGTTCGAGATCATCGACCCGGAAACCCTTGAGCCCCTGCCCATGGGCGAAGAGGGAGAGCTGGTGATTACCACCCTGACCAAGGAGGCGATGCCGATGATCCGCTATCGCACCCGCGACATTACCCGGCTGACCGACGAGCCCTGCGCCTGTGGGCGGACGCATCTGCGCATCCTGCGGGTCACCGGGCGCGACGATGACATGATGATCATCCGCGGGGTCAATGTCTATCCCAGCCAGATCGAAGCGGTGATTGTCGGGCAGGAGGGGCTGGCGCCCTATTACCAGATCCGGCTTTTCAAGGAGGGCCGGCTGGACGCCATGGCGCTGGAGGTTGAAAGTTTGCCGGATACGCCGCTGGATGACGCGGCCCTGGGCGCGCGCGCGGCCGAATTGCGCCATCATATCAAGTCGGTGGTCGGGGTCAGCTGTGCGGTGGAAGTGAAGCGGCCCGGAGAGATCCCGCGCTCGCAAGGCAAGGCGGTGCGGGTTGTTGATGAAAGATGAGCCGCTGCGTTCGGGTTTGACAAGCGCCGGCTCAGCGGACAAGCTTTGAAGTATCTTGAAGGAGAAGCGACATGGCCCTGATGATTATCGAGCCCTGCACGGCCTGCGATGCCTGTGAGCCGGTCTGCCCGAACGAGGCGATCAGCGAGGGCGATCCGTTCTATGTGATCGACCCGATGAAATGCACCGAGTGTGTGGGCGCCGAGGACGAGCCGCAATGCCAGCTGGTCTGTCCCGAAGAATGCATCGTGGGGAACCCGGAGTGGGTCGAGAGCAAGGAAGAGCTTCTGGTGAAATACGAAGCCATGCAATAAGGCTCTGCCTCGCGCCAGAACCGGGAAGGAGGCCGTGCTGCCCGGGTCGCAGGCATCGGTCCGCTGAAAACCGTGCTCCAGCCTATGTTGCCGCTGCCTTGCCCTCGCGCGCCTGGGCATTTCGGCGCTTTTCGATCTGCATGAGCATGGTGGACAGCGTGATCGTGCTGTAGGTGGCATTGGCCATGTCATTGATTTCCTTGGTGACATCAAACAACGCCCATTCCTCGGGATTTGCATCGGCAGGATCGGCAAGGCGGCATTTCACCTCGGTATCCTCGAACAGGTTGATGATGTCGAACAGGGTCACGCGCCGGGCATTGCCGGTAAAGGAATAGCCGCCGCCGACCCCGCGGGTCGATTGCACCAGCCCGGCCCGCCCCAGAGTCAGCAATACCTTGGCCAGGTGGTGCGCCGATACCCGGTATTTTTCGCCGATTTCCGCGGTCGAGATCTGCCGCTCCGGGTTGGCGGCCAGTTCAAGCAGGGCAAGGATGGCAAGGCGGCTGGATTTCTGCACGTTTCGGGCTCCTTTGCGCGCGGTTACACCATATCGTCCAGATCCAGCTCAAGCTGAATATAGGGGCCCGCCACCATCCCTTCCGAACGGAAAAAGGACATGAGCAGGGTGTCGTTGCGTTCGACCATGTTGCGCACCTTTGAAACCCCGGCCTGCCGGAACCGGCCACAAATATCGCGAAACAGGGTTTCGCCAACCCGTTGTTCGCGTTGGTCCGGGTCAACGGAAAGCGCGAAGATCCAGCCGCAGGGCTCGGAGCCGAACTCCCAGCCGCGGATCTCGCCGGCAATCAGCCCGGCGATCCCGTCCCGTGTGGTTGCCACCAGGAAAAACCGCTTGTCCTGCTTGCGGGCGCCGAAACGCTCAAAGATATCCGCCCAGTATTCCGGCTTGGCCTGCCCGGTCACCCGCGCATCCAGATCAACCACGCCGGCCAGGTCTTTTGCGGTTGCGCGCCTGATCTTCAGTCGTTTTTCAGCCGTTTCATCCATCTGGTGCCTGTACCCGTTCCCTGTTATCGGTATAATGGTACCGATTTGGCGATTTGAAAGTCCAGAAAGCGAACAGGACAAGGGGTAACGGCGATGCGCTCGATCATCAAGCTTAACCTGAACGGCCGCCCGGTCGAAGACGTGGTGCCGGACAACATGCTGCTGGTCGATTACCTGCGCGAATACCGGGGCCTGACCGGCACCAAGATGGGCTGCGATGGCGGTGAGTGCGGGGCCTGTACCGTGCTGATCGACGGGGTGGCGCGCATGTCCTGCATCACCCTGGCGGCAAGCGTCGATGGCGCCGAGATCGAGACCATCGAGGGCCAGGCCAGGGCCGGCCGCCTGACCCCGCTGCAACGTGCGTTTCATGAAAATCTGGGAAGCCAGTGCGGCTTTTGCACCCCCGGCATGATCATGGCCGCCGAGGGGCTGCTGCGCCGCAATCCCGACCCGGACGAGGCGGAAATCAAGGCCGCTTTGGGCGGCAATTTGTGCCGCTGCACCGGCTATGTGAAAATCATCCGCTCGGTCCAGGCGGCAGCGCAGGAGATGGCCCGATGAACGATCATGCCGTTGTCGGCCGCCCCATGCCGCTTGTCGATGGGATCGAGAAAGTGACCGGCCGCGCCCGCTATACCGCTGACCTTGCCGATGGCGAAACCCTGGTTGGCCGGATCCTGCGCAGCCCGGTGGCCCATGGCCGGCTGGGGCGCATCGACACGTCGCGGGCCGAGGCCCTTGCCGGCGTCGTCGCAGTGGTTACCGGCGCCGATTGCGACGTGCCCTATGGGGTGATCCCGATTGCCCAGAACGAATATCCCCTGGCCCGCGACAAGGTGCGGTATCGGGGCGAACCGATCGCCGCCGTCGCCGCCCGGGACGCGCGCACCGCCGAGGCTGCCCTGGCCCTGATTTCCTTTGAAATCGAGGAACTGCCCGCCTGTGCCACCTCGAAAGAGGCCCGCGCCGCCGACGCGCCGCAGCTGCACGACACCAAGCCCGGCAATCTTGAACGCGAGGTGCACCATGAATTCGGCGACCCCGAGGCGGGCTTTGCCGAGGCCGATCTGGTGCGCGAGGAAAGCTTCACCTGCGCCGAGGTCAACCACGCCATGATGGAGCCCAACGCGACCCTTGCCGAATACGACCCCGAGCGCGACCGGATGATTCTGCACAGCTGTTCGCAGGTGCCGTTTTATGTGCATCTGACGGTGGCGCGTTGCCTCAAGATGGACACGGCCCGGCTGCGGGTGGTCAAGCCCTTTGTCGGCGGCGGTTTCGGGCACCGGACCGAGACCCTGAATTTCGAGATCATCGCCGCCCTGCTGGCGCGCAAGGCTGGCGGCAAGGTGATGGTGCAGCTCAGCCGGGAGGAAACCTTCCTCACCCATCGCGGTCGGCCGCAAACCGACATCCGGCTCAAGATCGGCATGAAAAAGGACGGCAGCCTGACCGCGGTCGAGGCCGAAGTGACCATGGC
>CAZPDV010000169.1:0-4859 GCA_964585355.1 uncultured Aliiroseovarius sp. | reverse complement strand
AGGGCTCGTTCACATCCAGCAGCGCATGGGTGGCGGCGATGATGTCGATGGTGCGGGTGTCGATGGAGATGGTCTTGTCCTCGCGCCAGTCACGCATGAAGTAATTGATCTCTTTCAGCGCCTCGGTGATGTATTCGCCCTCGACCCAATAGATGGTGTTGAGCATCTCGCCCGTGCGGCCGGAATACATGGCAATGCGCCGCACATCGCCGGCGCCGCGCAGAAAGCCCGCGGCCTTGGCATAGGTCGGCGCCGCGGTAATGGCGGTGGCGGCAAAGGCACGCAGCAGGCCGCGCCGGCTCATCGCGATTTGCGGTTTTTCGGAATTCCCCCCCTCGGTACGCAGATCGCGACTCCGGGAATCATTGGCAAATGTCGTTTTCTTCATCGGTTCAGCGTGTCCCATCGCTTCCGGGTCCGGCATGACAAGCGCCTTCTCCCGATCCTTCCTCGCAACTGTCGGCTTCGCGCCCCCGCCCTTTTTCGGGCCTTTTCAGCCGCTTGGCTTGCTACCTCATCCCCCAGGTGCAGGGGGTTTATGGCATATCTCGAATCATGGGCCAAGGGCGAAATTGCGGCAAAATCGGGGTCCAGAAGAAATCGGCGAAATTTTGCTTAAACTTCCGTGGGCGAAAAAAGCGTGGCATTTTGAAAACAGTCCAGCGCCGGAAGGTCGGGAAAACCGGAAGAAAATGGCATTGTGAATGGACTCTTAACCATATTTTAGCGACAAGCCACGATCATGTATCAAGTGAAACGTCTGCTCTTGTCTGCCGAGGAAAACATGACCCTTTCAGCGCCGCGCCGTTGCGTGCTTTCCGATTTCCGCTCTCTGTTCACGGCCTTCCTCGTGATCCTGACCTTGCTGGCAGGCGCCATGGCCCCCACCGGCCTGCGCGCCGCCAGTGCCATTCCCGCCTTTGCCCAGGCGGTGGCCGAGGCGGCCGCCGGGGACGAGGATATCGCCGCCTTTTATCGCGACAATGGCTACACGCCGATCTGGACCGGCAATGGCAGCCGCGATCGGGCGCGGCGGCAGGCGCTTTTGCGGGTTCTGGCCAGGGCGGGCGATCATGGCCTGCCGGTGGCGCGCTACAACCTCGACCTTCTGCGTGCCAACCTGCGCAAGGTCTCAAGCCCGCGCGATCTGGGGCGGATGGAAGTGGAGATGAGCCGGCTGTTCCTGCTCTATGCCCGCCAGGTGCAGACCGGCATCCTGACGCCGGGCGAGATCGACCCCGGCATCGTTCGGAAGGTGCCGCTGCGCGACCGCACCGCGCTGCTCGAGGCCTTTTCCAGGTCCAACCCGTCGCGGTTTCTCAAGGCGCTGCCGCCGAAAGCACCGGAATATGCCCGGCTGATGAAGGAAAAGCTGCGGCTGGAACGGCAGCTGGCCAGGGGCGGCTGGGGGCCGACGGTTCCGGCCAATGCGCTCAAGCCAGGTCAAAGCGGCAATGCCGTGGTGGCGTTGCGCAACCGGTTGATTTCCATGGGATATCTGCGCCGCTCGGCGACCCGGACCTATGACGCGGACATTCAGCGGGCGGTGCAGCAGTTTCAGCTCGACCACGGGCTTGAACCGGACGGGGTGGCCGGCGCCGGCACCATGCGCGAGATCAACGTGCCGATGGAGAAGCGGCTGGCCTCGATCCTGGTGGCGATGGAGCGCGAGCGCTGGATGAATTTCGACCGCGGCAAGCGCCATATCTGGGTCAACCTGACCGATTTCACCGCCAAGATCATCGACGATGGCAAGGTGACCTTCCAAACCCGCAGCGTCATCGGCAAGAACAGTTCGGACCGGCGCAGCCCGGAATTTTCCGACGAGATGGAATATATGGAGGTCAACCCCTATTGGAACGTGCCGCGCTCGATCGCGGTCAAGGAGTATCTGCCGGCGCTACAGAGAAATCCCGGTGCGGCCGGGCATTTGCAGCTGATGCGCGGCGGCCGGGTGGTGAGCCGCGCGGGCATTGATTTCAGCCAGTACACGTCGCGCACCTTCCCCTTCGACCTGCGCCAGGCCCCATCGCGCAGAAATGCGCTGGGGCTGGTCAAGTTCATGTTCCCCAACCCCTATAACATCTATCTCCACGACACCCCGTCCAAGAGCCTGTTCAACCGGGAAAAACGCGACTTTTCCCATGGTTGCATCCGGTTGCAGCAACCGTTCGACTTTGCCTATGCGTTGCTGGCGCCGCAGACCGACGACCCGGTGGGCCTGTTTCAGGCGGCGCTGCAATCGGGCAAGAATACCCGCATCGAACTGACCCCGCATGTGCCGGTGCACCTGGTCTATCGCACCGCGATCATGCCGGCCTCGGGGCATGCGCAATATCGGCGCGATGTCTATGGGCGCGACGCCAGGATTTTTGCCGCGCTGCAGGCGGCGGGGGTGGCGCTGCGCGCAGTAGAAGGGTAATCCTGCCTTCGTCGCGCGGGCGGGATCCCGCGCCAGAGGAGGCAAACATGTCCTTTACCTTGTCCGAAATCGCCGCGGCGCTGGGGCTGAACGCGGTCGGGGCGGCCGAGCTGCGCCTCACCGGCCTGGCCGAGCCGCAGGAGGCCGGGCCCGAGCATCTGGCGCTGGCCATGGACCGGAAATATGCCGACGCGCTTGGCCGGGGGCAGGCGCGCGCCGCGCTGCTCTGGCCGGGCGCCGATTGGCAGGCGCTCGGGCTGGAAGGCGCCATTTTTGTCGAACGCGCCGGGGCCGTGCTGCCCAGGCTCACCGCGCTGATGGACAAGGGGCCGATGCTGGGCGAGGGCATCCATCCCGAAGCGGTGATCGACCCGGGTGCCGAGATCGGGCCGGGCGCCACGATCGGTGCCTTTGCGGTGATCGGGCCGGGGGTGCGGATCGGCCCCGGCGCCCGGATCGCGCCGCATGTGAGCATTGCCGCCGGCGCCCGGATCGGGGCGGATGCGCTCCTGCATGCGGGGGTGCGGATCGAGCGCGAGGTTGTCATCGGCGACCGTTTCATCGCCCAGCCCAATGCGGTGATCGGCGGCGACGGTTTTTCCTTCAAGGTGGTCGAAGAGGCGAGCGCGGTGGAAAAGCTGCGCGCCGGGGTGAGCGGCGGGGCCGAACAGCCGGCCACGGTGGCCGGGTCGCGCCGCTGGGCGCGGGTGGCGTCGCTTGGCACCGTGATCATTGGCGACGACGTGGAGGTCGGCGCCGCCACCACCATCGACCGCGGCACCATCCGCGCCACCCGGATCGGCGACCGCTGCAAGCTCGATAACCACATCCAGATCGGGCATAACGTGGTGCTGGGCAGCGATTGCCTGCTGGCCGCCGGCACCGGCATCGGCGGCTCGTCCCGGCTGGGCGATCGGGTGGTGCTGGGCGGCTATTGCGGGGTGTCCGACAATGTGTTCATCGGCGACGATGTGGTGGCGGGCGGGCGCACGGCGGTGTTCAGCAACGTGCCGGGCGGGCGCGCCATCTGGGGCAATCCGGCGGTGCGGCTGGAGACCCAGATCGCGATCAACAAGGAATTGCGCCGCCTGCCCAGGCTGGCCGCCCGGCTCAGGGCGCTGGAGGCGAAGTTGCCACCGGAGGGCGAGCCGAATGTCGATAAATAACCCGTCAGGTGGAATTTCCCATGGGCAGAGCCGCCCAAAACCTGTAGGGCTAATGATTCGGAAAGGGTAAGTTTCAGGGGGCTGCGGCCGATGCGACGGGTGGTAATTACCGGGCAGGGAACAATCAACGCGCTGGGGCACAACGTGCCCGAGACCCTGGCGGCTCTGCGCGCCGGGCGGGTCGGCCTGGGGCCGATGCAGTTTCGCGATGTCGAGCGGCTGTCGGTGCAGATCGGCGGGCAGGTGCCCGATTATGACCCGGCGGCGCGTTTCAGCCGCAAGGAGCTGGCGCTGTTCGACCGCTTCACCCAGTTTGCGCTTCTGGCCGCGGACGAGGCGGTGGCGCAGTCCGGCCTGAGCTTCGAGGGCGAGGCCGGGGCGCGCGCCGGGGTGGTGCTGGGCAATTCCGGCGGCGGGCTGAACACCCAGAACGACGCCTATCGCGAGGTGTTTCAGGAGGGGCGCAACCGGGTGCATCCCTTTACCGTGCCCAAGCTGATGTCGAACGCCCCGGTCAGCCATATTTCGATCCGCCACGGCATTACCGGCCCGGTTTTCACCGTGGCCGCCGCCTGTGCCTCGTCCAACCACGCCATGGGGCAGGCGCTGGGGATGATCCGGGGGGGCATGGTGGACGTGGTGCTGACCGGCGGCTCGGAAAGCATGCTGTGCTTTGGCGGGGTCAAGGCCTGGGAGGGGCTCCGGGTGATGTCGCGCGACACCTGCCGGCCGTTTTCGGCGGACCGTTCCGGCCTGGTGCAGGGCGAGGGGGCGGCGGTCTTCGTGTTCGAGGAATACGAGCATGCCCGCGCCCGCGGCGCCGATATCCTGGCGGAAGTCACCGGCTTTGCCATGACCTCGGACGCCTCCGACGTGGTGATGCCCAATGTCGAGGGGCCGCGCCGGGCCATGATCGGGGCGCTCAGGGATGCGGGGCTGGCGCCCGACAAGGTGGGCTATATCAACGCCCATGGCACCGGCACCCGGATCAACGACCCGATGGAATGTCAGGCGATCGAAGCGGCGCTGGGGCCGGCGGCCGAGCGGGTGATGGTGTCTTCAACCAAGTCGATGCATGGCCATATCATCGGCGGCACCGGCGCGGTGGAACTGCTGGCCTGCATCATGGCGCTGCGCGAAGGGGTGATCGCGCCGACCGCGAATTACCGCGAACCCGACCCGGAATGCGCCCTGGACGTGGTGCCCAACGAGGCGCGCGAGGCGCGGGTGGAGGCGGTGCTTTCCAACGCCTTTGCCTTTGGCGGGCTGAA
>CAZPDV010000168.1:1257-4908 GCA_964585355.1 uncultured Aliiroseovarius sp. | reverse complement strand
CGATGTTTGCCCGGCGCGGCAACTGACGGAGCCTCCGGCGGGAGTATTTCGGGAAAGATGAAAGGGGCGCTCAGTCCCCCAGCATCCATTCGCCGTCCGGGAAGAAGGCGTGAAACGCGAAGGCGAACAGCACGTCATGCGGCACATCCTGGCCATTGGCGTCGCGCACCCGGATCGAGCCCACATCCCTGGCGTCCCCGATCCGGGCAGTGTCGAGCGCGCTGGCCTGGCCCGGTTTCCAGGTGAGGATCAGCCCGGCCTCGCGAATTTCGCCGGCGCGGGCCAGCCGGTCCATGGGCCAGGCCCGGTTGCCGACCCGCACCATGCGCATCAGGGCCGGCACCCCGTTTGGCGGCAATTCACCGTTGAACAGGAAGGGCCGCCGGGCGCTGTCATATCCGGTATAGGGATTGCGGCCGTAGTCGCGGTTGAAGGCGGGCCGGTCCATCACCAGGCCATCGGGGTTGCGATTGGCGAAATCGTCCCAGCTTTCCAGCCAGGAGGGGATCTGCCGGAGCCGGTCGCCGGTATGGGCGCCGACGATCCCTTCGCCCAGGGCCTGCTGCCACCAGCTTTCGCTTTCGTGGTCATACATCACCATGTCCGAATTGCGCAGCTTGCCGGTTACGCCGAAGCGCAGGGTCTGGCCCCGCACCCGCCGGTCGAAAACCAGCGCCGAGTTGCAGAGCGGGCAGAAGGTGACGATGACCGGCACGCCGCCCACCATGTCATTGGCGATCTCGTGCCAGATCAGGTAGCGCAGCGGATAGGCGCGCGGGGTCTGGCCGGGCATTTCCAGCGCGATCACCGGCTCGCGCCCGTCGATGCTGGTCTCTTCCGCGACCGGGTGGAAGCTGACCTCGGGCAGCGCCGGGATGCCGTCCCTGGCCGGGCCGCCCGAAATGATCTCGCCCCAGTTCTGCACCGAGCTGCGGGTGAAGTCGGTTTTCGGCCATTCCCCGGCCCAGAAGGCGGGCGGCGGGCCCGGTCGGGCCGGTTCGGCCTGAAGCTTGTGGGCGGCAAGGCCCAGCATGACCGCGATCAGGGTGAGTATCAGACGCATGGCGGGGTCCTCCGTGCCGGCCTGTTGCCAGACTGTTGCCAGCCTGACAGCCCCGGCGGCCCCCGCCTAGCCCCGATCACGGGGGTTTGAGCAGATGTGCCTCAGCCGCCGTCCAGCACCAGCACCCGGTCCATCACGTCCGGCCGGCCGATCACCGCGCCGTTTCGCCCGGCGCCGCGCTTGATCGCGTTCACCACGTCCATGCCCTCGACCACCTTGCCGACCACGGTATATTTGCCATCCAGATGGCGGGCCGGGGCGAAGGTGATGAAGAACTGGCTGTTGGCGCTGTCCGGGTCCACGGCGCGGGCCATGCCGACCACGCCGGCCTCAAAGGGATAGTCCGAGAATTCGGCCGGCAGGTCCGGCAGGTCGGATCCCCCGGTGCCGGCGCGGCTCATGTCGCCGCCCAGCTTGCCGAATTCCACGTCGCCGGTCTGGGCCATGAAACCGTCGATCACCCGGTGGAACACCACCCCGTCATAGGCGCCGCTTCGCGCCAGGGTGATGAGGCGCTCCACATGTTTCGGGGCGAGATCGGGGAACAGCTCGATCACCACCTTGCCGTTGGCCTCGCCGGAAATGGTGATCTCCAGGCGCGGGTTTTCCGGGGCCATGCCGGCGGCCTCGGCGGGCGTGGGCGCCAGCAGGGTCTTGATCGCATAGCCGACCACCACCGCCACCCCCAGCAGGAACCACAGCCAGAACCAGAACACCCTGCGGTCGCGCGGCCCCTCAGACATCTGCGGCCACCTTGACCGAGAGCATCCGGTCCGGGTTTGCCGGCGGCTCGCCCCGGGCGATCTTGTCCACATGCTCCATGCCCTCGATCACCCGGCCATAGACGGTGTACTGCCCGTTGAGGAAATGGTTGTCGGCAAAGTTGATGAAGAACTGGCTGTTGGCGCTGTCGGGATTGGCGGCGCGCGCCGCCCCCAGGGTGCCGCGGTCATGCGGGATGCGCGAAAACTCGGCCGGCAGGTCGGCCAGGTCCGAGCCCCCGGTGCCGGCCCGGCGCATGTCGCCGCCCTCGCCCCCGTGCTGCACGTCGCCGGTCTGGGCCATGAAACCGTCGATCACCCGGTGAAAGGCCACCCCGTCATAGGCGCCGGCGCGGGCCAGCTCCTTCATGCGTTCCACGTGTTTCGGGGCAATGTCGGGCAACAGCTCGATCACCACCGGGCCATCCTTGAGCTCGATGATGATGGTGTTTTCAGGATCCTTGATCTCGGCCATTCGGGCCTCCTTTTCGCTTGGTGTTGGGGGATAATTAGGCCGCCCGGCGCAAAAGGGAAAGGGGAAAGGCACGCTTTGCCGCATTGACCGGGGTGGCCCGGCCGTGGTCAATGCGACAAACGCGAAACGGGAGGATGCGCGCATGAGCTGGAAAACCCTTGATGACATGGATCTTGCCGGCAAGGTGGTGCTGGTGCGGGTGGATATCAACGTGCCGCTCAAGGATGGGCAGGTAACCGATGACACCCGCATCCGGCGGATCGTGCCCACCGTCCGGGATATCGTGGCCAAGGGCGGCAAGCCGGTTCTGCTGGCGCATTTCGGCCGCCCCAAGGGGCAGGTGGTGCCGGAAATGTCGCTGGCGCCGCTGGTGCCGGCGCTTGAGGCGGCGCTGGAGATGCCGGTGAAATTCGCCCCCGACTGCATCGGCGCGCCGGCCAAACAGGCGGTGGCGGCGCTGGAACCGGGCCAGGTGCTGCTGCTGGAAAACACCCGCTTTCACAAGGGCGAGACCGAAAACGACCCGGCCTTTGCCGCCGCGCTTGCCGCCCTGGGCGATGTTTATGTGAACGATGCCTTCTCGGCCGCCCACCGCGCCCATGCCTCGACCGAAGGCATTGCCCGCCTGCTGCCGGCCTGTGCCGGTCGGCTGATGCAGGCCGAGTTGCAGGCGCTGGAACAGGCGCTGGAAAACCCCGAGCGCCCGGTGGTCGCGGTGGTGGGCGGGGCCAAGGTCTCGACCAAGCTCGACCTGCTGGGCAACCTGGTGGGCAAGGTCGATCACCTGGTGATCGGCGGCGGCATGGCCAATACCTTCCTCGCGGCCCAGGGCAAGGATGTGGGCAAGTCGCTGTGCGAACATGACATGGCCGACACGGCGCGCGAGATCCTGGACAAGGCTGCCACCGCCGGCTGCGAGGTGATCCTGCCGGTGGATATCGTGGTGGCGCGCGAATTCAAGGCAAACGCGCCGCACCAGGTGGTGCCGGCCGATCAATGCCCGCCCGATGCCATGATCCTGGATGCCGGGCCGGAAACGGTGGCCCGGATCAAGGCCGCGCTCGACACTGCCCGCACCGTGGTGATGAACGGGCCTCTGGGCGTGTTCGAGATGGCGCCGTTCGGGCGCGCCACCTTCGCCATGCTCGACGAAATCGCCCGCCTGACCAGGGCCGGGAAGCTGGTCTCGGTGGCCGGCGGCGGCGACACGGTGGCGGCGATCAATGCTGCCGGTCACGGCGATGACTTCACCTATATCTCGACCGCCGGCGGCGCCTTCCTGGAATGGATGGAGGGCAAGACCCTGCCCGGCGTGGCGGCGCTGGAAAGTTCGGGCTGAAGCCCGGCGGGCC
>CAZPDV010000168.1:0-1157 GCA_964585355.1 uncultured Aliiroseovarius sp. | reverse complement strand
CGGGCAAGGGGCGAGCATGGCAGCCAGAAACAGCAGCATTTCCCGGCAAGGCGGCTTGGGCGGCTTTGGGGGCGTGATCTTTTTCGTGGTGGCGTTCTGCCTTGGCCTCTATTTCACCTTTGCCTCGGTGCAGGGCGATTACGGGCTGTTTCGCCGGGTCCAGATAGAGGCCGAGATCAACGAGCTCACCGCCGAGCGCGATGCGCTGGCCGCGAAAATCGCCACCCTCTCCAACAAGACCCTGCGGCTGTCTGACGATTACCTGGACCTCGACCTGCTGGACGAACAGGCGCGCAGCGTGCTGGGCTATGTCCGCGCCGATGAGATTGTGCTGCAATAGGCAGGCCGTGTGAGAGGGCGCGCCCGGGGCGCGGAGGCCAATCCTGCACGACAGGCTCTGGCCTGCCTTCCAACTTTTCTGTCGCGCTGCGGGTTTTTCTGCTCTATAATGTAGTTTAACACTGAACTATTTTGCACTGCGCGGGAGCCCGATCCATGGCGGCACGAAAAACATCCAGAAAATCAAGTGGTTCCAAGGCGACCTCTGACAAATCCGCGGCCTCGAAAGAGGAGCTTCTGCACTTCTATCGCGAAATGCTGCTGATCCGGCGATTCGAGGAAAAGGCCGGGCAGCTTTACGGAATGGGGGTGATCGGCGGGTTTTGCCACCTTTATATCGGTCAGGAGGCGGTGGTGGTCGGGCTTGAAGCCGCCGCCCGGCCGGGCGATCAGCGCGTCACCTCATACCGCGACCACGGCCACATGCTGGCCTGCGGCATGGACCCGAAAGGGGTGATGGCCGAACTGGCCGGGCGCGCAACCGGCTATTCCAGGGGCAAGGGCGGCAGCATGCACATGTTCTCGCGCGAAAAGGATTTCTTTGGCGGCCATGGCATCGTCGGCGCCCAGGTTCCGATCGGCACCGGGCTGGCCTTCGCCGACAAGTACCGCGACAACGGCGCCATCAGCTTTACCTATTTCGGCGATGGCGCCGCCAACCAGGGCCAGGTTTACGAAAGCTTCAACATGGCCGAGCTGTGGCAACTGCCGGTGATCTATGTGATTGAAAACAATCAATATGCCATGGGCACAGCGATGCGACGGGCGTCCTCGACCAAAGAGCTGTACACCCGCGGCCATGCCTTCAACATCCCCGG
>CAZPDV010000167.1:0-4923 GCA_964585355.1 uncultured Aliiroseovarius sp. | reverse complement strand
GCCATCACCCGTGCCGAGCACCGCCTGCACTGGGTCACCCGCGCCGCCCTTGCCAGGCCCCGCAAGCCCCTTGGCACTGACGATCTCGGCGCTGCGCCCGCCCCCCTGACCCTGACCAGCGAGGAACCAGACCATGCCTAGCATCCTGATCACCGGCGCCTCTGGTGGTATCGGCGCCGAAACCGCCCGCGCCTTTGGCCGCGCCGGCTGGCAGGTGGGCCTCACCGCCCGGCGCCGCGCCGCGCTCGAGGACGTGGCGCGCGATATCGACCATGCGGTGGTGCTGCCCGCCGACCTGACCGACGCCGATGCGGTGGCGCAGGTCTTTGCCCGCTTTGTCGAGCAGGCCGGCAGGCTCGATGTCCTTTTCAACAATGCCGGCATCTTCACCCCGCCCGCACCGATTGACGAAATCACCGATGAAACCTGGCACGCGGCGGTGGATATCAACCTCAACGCCATGTTCTATTGCGCCCGCGCCGCCTTTGCCCAGATGCGCGCGCAACGCCCGCAGGGCGGTCGGATCATCAATAACGGCTCGATCTCGGCCCATACGCCGCGCCCCGGATCGGTCACCTATACCGTGACCAAACACGCCATTACCGGCCTGACCAAGACCCTCTCCCTGGACGGGCGCCCCTTCGACATTGCCTGTGGTCAGATCGACATCGGCAATGCCCGCACCGAGCTTTTGCAGGGCATCATCGACAAAGCCATCGAAAACGGCGAGGCCCCGCCCCCGACCATGGACGTCGCCGATGTCGCCCGCGCCGTGCTCTGCATGGCCGAGCTTCCGGCCGAGGCAAACGTGCTCAACATGACCATCATGGCCACCAAGATGCCGCATGTGGGCCGGGGCTGAGCCCTTTCATCTTTCCCGAAATACTCCCGCCGGAGGCACGATTTTCGCAAGAAAATCGCCCGGCCCGCCGGTCAGGTCTTGCGCAGAACGACCCGGAAAAACGCCGACGCTCCCCAGCCCGCGGCAATGGCGATGACCAGCGCCATCAGGCCATAGATCAGCGGCTGTTCATGCGCCAGCGAATAGACCCAGCGCTCCAGCCCCACCTTGCGCACCGCGATCGTGGTCTCGTAATCGGAAATCACCTGACCGTTGCGGGTCAGGAAAATCCGGGTCCGGTAATCGCCCTCGGTCAGGTTCGAGGGCAGCGACACCGAGGTATTGAACAGCGTGTCCTCGCTCAGGGTCACGCCGCCGATCTTCTGGCTGTACAGCCCCTGCTTGCTGCGAATGCGAATCACCGCCTCGGCAAAATCCGCGAGGTTTTCCTCGCCGGCCGCCAGCCGGATCTCGCGCGGGATGGTGATGTGATATTTCAGGTCTTCTTCTTCGTTGAGCACCTGGTCGATCGGCCCGGTCGTCGCCACTGCGTAAAATGCCGGCGCCGCCTCGACGCTGGCGGATTGGGCATTGACCCAGATGCCATAACGCTTTTCCTTGCGGCGCACGGTGATCTGGTGCGACGGGCCTTCAACCACGATGACCACGTTGAGCTTGCCGGTATCGGGCGCAGGCGTCTCCCGCTTGACGGCGCCAAAGATCAGGATCTCCGAGCCGACGAAGGTGGCGTTGATCGACACCCGGTTCTGGCTCAGCCCGGCAACCACATCTTCCTGTGCGGTGGCGGGCAGGGCGATCAGCAGCAGCAGGGCGGCAAAAATCTTGCGCATGTCAGTGACCTCCGGCGCCAATGGCATAAAGTTCGGCCGGTTCGATCAGCAGTTCCAGCCCCAGCTTGCTGCACACCCCCAGCACCATCAGTGACAGCAGGATACGCAGCTGTTCGGCCTTCAGTTTCACGCCGATCCGCGCCCCGATCTGGGCGCCGATCACCCCGCCGACCAGAAGCAGCACCGCCAGGGCCACATCCACGGTAAAGTTGGTGGTGGCGTGCATGATGGTGGTGAAGGCGGTCACGAAAATGATCTGAAACAGCGATGTGCCGACCACCACCTTGGTGGGCATGCCCAGCAGATAGATCATCGCCGGCACCATGATGAAGCCGCCGCCCACGCCCATGATCGCGGCCAGCACCCCCACCAGCACCCCCACCAGAATCGGCGGCACCACCGAAATATAGAGCCCCGAGGTGCGAAACTTCATCTTGCCGGGCAGGTTGTGCAGCCAAGTATGCTTGCGCCGCTTCGGCACCGCGCCGGCCTTGGACTTGAGGATCGCGCGCAGGCTCTCGACAAACATCAGCCCGCCGATGATCGACAGGAAGGTGACATAGCTGAGCTTGATCAGCAGATCCACCTGCCCCAGCGCCTTGAGGTAATTGAACAGCTGAATCCCCAGAAACGCCCCGATCAGCCCGCCGATCAGCAGCACCGTGCCCATTTTCAGGTCAACCGTCTTGCGCTTGAGATGCGCCAGCACGCCGGAAAAGCTCGAAGCGACGATCTGGTTCGCCTCGGTTGCCACCGAAACCGCCGGCGGGATGCCGATAAAGATCAGGAGCGGCGTCATCAGAAAGCCGCCGCCAACCCCGAACATGCCGGAAAGCAACCCGACCAGCCCGCCAAGCCCCAGCAGCAGATAGGCGTTGACCGACACTTCAGCAATGGGAAGATAAATCTGCATGTGCACCCATGTTCAGCGCGTGAAAGGTTGCATTCCTGAATATCTTATTTTCCGAATATGTCCACAGGGCAAAATTCCTGCATGGGGGGCTGTGGCTGCGACAAATCGGAGCCACAGCCGAAAAATCCCGGTTGCCTGGGGTCAGCGCTCCTTCACATAGGGCTGACCGCCGGCGCGCGGCGGAATCGCCTTGCCGACAAAGCCCGCGAGGATGATCACGGTCAGGATATAGGGCAGCGCCTGCATGAACTGCACCGGCACGATGAACCCGCCCAGGTCGATATTCTGATAGCGGTTGGCAACGGCTTCAAGCAGGCCGAACAGCATGGTCGCGCCCAGCGCATACCACGGCCGCCACTTGGCGAAGATCAGGGCGGCCAGCGCGATATAACCGCGCCCGGCGCTCATCTCCTTGCCAAAGCCCGCGCCCAGCCCGGTTGACAGGTAAACCCCGGCAAGCCCGCACAGAACCCCGGCGATCAGCATCGACGCATAGCGCAGCCGCACCACCGAAATCCCGGCAGTATCCACCGCCGCCGGGTTTTCCCCCACCGCGCGCAGGCGCAGCCCGAACCGGGTGCGATAGAGCACGAACCACGAAACCGGCACCATCAAGAGCGCCACGTAAACCAGCAGCGTATGCCCGGAAATGAGCTCCTTGTAGAGCGGCCCGAAAATCGGCACGCCCGACAGCGCCTCGGCGCCCGGCAGCTCGATCGGCAGGAACCGCTCCTTGCCCGACAGGCCCGGCGTGCGGCCGCCCAGGCCGAACCAGGCCTCGGCGATCAGCACCGTGATCCCCGACGCCAGAAAATTCAGCGCCACCCCGGAAATGAGCTGATTGCCGCGAAAGGTGATCGAGGCCAGCCCGTGGATGCCCGAAAACGCCACCGAGCCCGCAACCCCCGCCAGCAGCCCCAGCCAGACCGAGCCGCTGAGCGTGGCAACCGATGCCGCGAACATCGCCGAGACCAGGATCTTGCCCTCGAGCCCGATGTCGAAAATTCCGGCCCGTTCCGAAAACAGCCCGGCCAGGCAGGCCAGCAGAAGCGGCGTGCCAAGGCGCACGGCGCTGTCGAAGATTTCCAGGATCGAGAGATAATCCATCAGTTTGCCGCCTTGTGTTTTCTGTGTTGTGCCCTGCGGATGAAGGCGCGTTCGATCGGGTCGCGCACCATGTTGTCCAGCGCGCCCGTGAACATGATGACCAGCGCCTGAATGACGGTGATCAGCTCGCGCGGGATCTTGGTCCACAGCGCCAGCTCGCCGCCGCCCTGGTAGAGAAAGCCGAACAGCAGCGCCGCCAGCAGCACCCCGAACGGGTGATTGCGCCCCATCAGCGCCACCGCGATGCCGATGAAGCCGGCCCCCTCGACCGAGTTGAGGATCAGCCGCTCGCTTTCGCCCATGGTGTTGTTGATCGACATCATCCCGGCGATCCCGCCGGAAATCATCAGCGAGATGATGGTGATGCGGGTGGTGGAAATCCCGGCATAGGTCGAGGCATCCTGGTTCTGGCCAAAGGCCCGGATCTCATAGCCCAGCCGGGTGCGCCACAGCAGGAAATAGACCGCCACCGCCAGCGCCAGCCCGATCAGCAGCGAAATGTTCACCGGCGCCGACTTGGAAAAGGCGATGCCGAGCGGCGCCAGCATGTCATGGAAGGTGGGCAGGTTGGTGACCTCGGGAAAGCGGGCCGAGGCCGGATCCATGGAGCCCGCCGGCCGCAGCATGTTGACCAGGATGTAATTGAGCAGCGAGGCCGCGATGAAATTGAACATGATGGTGGTGATGACGATATGGCTGCCGCGCCTGGCCTGCAGCCAGGCCGGTACCAGCGCCCAGAGCGCCCCGAACAGCGCCCCCCCGGCCATGGCCACGAGCAGGGCGATGGACCAGTGCGGAAACGGGATGAAAAGACAGACCAGCGCCACCCCCAGCCCGCCCATGGCCGCCTGTCCCTCGCCGCCGATATTGAACTGCGAGGCCTGAAAGGCCACCGCCACCGCCAGCCCGGTAAACAGGAAATTGGTGGCATAATACAGCGTATAACCCCAGCCATAGTTGGACCCGAGCGCGCCGCTGACCATCAGCTTGACCGCCGCCCACGGGTTTTCCCCGATGGCCCAGATCACCAGCGCGCTGAGCACGAAGGCAATGGTCAGGTTGATCAGCGGGATCAGGACCACATCGGCCCATTTCGGCATCTTGTCCATCAGGCGGCCTCTCCTTTTCCACCATCCGTGACGCCCGCCATCAGCAGGCCCAGTTCGGTCTCGTTGGTCTCTTCGGGCAGGCGTTCGCCCATGATGCGCCCG
>CAZPDV010000166.1:3002-4924 GCA_964585355.1 uncultured Aliiroseovarius sp. | reverse complement strand
GGGCTGGCGCTATTGGTGCCGCCGGGCGGCGGATTGGCCGCAAGGTGGCCTGGCCGCGCAAGAACACGCCTTGCGCTTGCAGGCAGGTTCTCTACACTGCGACCGATGCGCCTGCCTGACCTGATCGACCCCTATGCCCCCGCCGCGGGGCCGCCGCCGCGCCGGATGGTGCCGTTCTTTCGCTGGGCGCTGCGGGGCAGCTTTGCGGTCATCCTCCTGGCCGCGCTGCTCAGCGGTCTGGCCGGCGGGGTCGAGGCGCTGACCGCCAAGGTCCTGGGCCTGACCATCGACACGGTACTGGCCACCGGCCCCGCCGCCTTTGCCGGCCACGCGCCCTGGCTGTTTGCGCTGTTGTTCGGCGTTTTCGTGGTGCTGCGGCCGGTCTTGCTGGGGCTGGGGTCGTATTTCAACCAGTACATCCTGGCGCCGAATCTGGGGGCGGCGGTGCTGTCGCGCATCTCGCGCTGGACGCTGGGCCATTCGGTCGAGTTCTTTGACAACGACTTTGCCGGGCGCATCGCGCAAAAGCAGCTCCAGGTCTCGAATTCGCTGACCGAGGTCGTTGTCGAAAGCGTCAACACCGTGGCTTTCGCCCTGTTTTCACTGCTGTTTTCGCTGCTGCTGGTAATGTCGATCCACTGGGCAATCTCGCTGGCGATGCTGGTCTGGCTGGCGGGCTATTTCACGCTGTTGCGCTGGTTCCTGCCGCGGGCGCGGCGGCGGGCGGGTGCCCGGGCCAATGCCCGCACCCTGGTCACCGGCCAGCTGGTCGATACCGTGACCAACATCAAGACGGTCAAGCTGTTCGCCCATGACGCGCACGAGGACGCGGCCGCGCATCAGGCCATTGAACATGCGCGCGAAAAGGCCCGGCACTGGGGCGCGCTTTCGGCCGGGTTCCGCTTTGCCCTGATGGCGCTGGCAGGGGTGCTGCCGACCACGCTGATCCTTGGCACCGCCTGGCTGTGGTCGCTGGGTCAGACCAGCCCCGGCGATATCGTGGCCGCCGGCGCCATCTCGATCCGGCTGGCGCAGATGACCGGCTGGGTCAGCTTTACCCTGATGCAGATCTACAGCCATCTGGGCGAGGTCGAGGACGGCATCGAGACCCTGACCCCGCCCCATGGCCTGACCGATGCAGACGGCGCGCCGGCGCTGGTGGTGCCGCGCGGCGAGGTGCGTTTCGAGGGGGTGCGCTTTCGCTATGGCCGCGAGGCGGGCGGCATTTCCGACATCGACCTGACCATCGCGCCGGGCGAGAAGCTGGGCATCGTCGGGGCGTCCGGCGCCGGCAAGTCCACCCTGGTCGCGGCGCTCCTGCGGCTTTACGACATCGAGGCCGGGCGCATCCTGATCGACGGTCAGGACATTGCCACGGTGACCCAGGAAAGCCTGCGCGGCGCCATTTCCATGGTCACCCAGGAAACCGCGATGTTCAATCGCTCGGCGCGGGACAATATCGCCTATGGCCGCCCCGGCGCCTCCGAGGCCGAGGTGATCTCGGCGGCGCGCCGGGCCGAGGCGCATGATTTCATCCTTGAGCTTGAGGACCATATGGGCCGGCGCGGCTACGAGGCCTTTCTGGGCGAACGCGGGGTCAAGCTGTCGGGCGGTCAGCGCCAGCGCATCGCGCTTGCCCGCGCCATCCTCAAGGACGCGCCGATCCTGGTGCTGGACGAAGCCACCTCGGCGCTGGACAGCGAGGTGGAGGCGGCGATCCAGACCGCGCTGGGCCGGGTGATGGAGGGCAAGACCGTGCTGGCCATCGCCCACCGCCTGTCAACCATCGCCCGCATGGACCGTATCCTGGTGATGCAGGACGGCCGTATCGCCGAGGCAGGCACCCATGACGACCTGCTGGCGGCCGGCGGCATCTATGCCAGCCTCTGGGCGCGCCAGTCCGGCGGTTTCCTGGGCGATGG